>NZ_JAKZFK010000033.1:0-43126 GCF_022549315.1 Aeromonas sp. MR16
CAACAGGCAACAATTCGGACGCGGGGTGGAGCAGCTCGGTAGCTCGTCGGGCTCATAACCCGAAGGTCGTCAGTTCAAATCTGGCCCCCGCAACCAACTATTTGTGTGCATGGCACGGCATCTGCCGATGCGATGCTGCGAAGACACAAACTGCTACTGCTCGGCAGGCTTGTGGTGAAAAGTCCTGGTAACAGGCAACAATTCGGACGCGGGGTGGAGCAGCTCGGTAGCTCGTCGGGCTCATAACCCGAAGGTCGTCAGTTCAAATCTGGCCCCCGCAACCAACTTTTCATGTTATCTCCTATTTTTCCCCTCTCTGATCCCCAATTCTATCATCCTGATCTTGAACATTAATTTTCAAGCTACTGGTCGTCGCCAGCTCTTGTTCGGTATCATCGTGACCTCTGTTCATGGATGAGGCCGCTTCCTATGCTGCAACCCTTCAGTTATCTCCCTCCCAAGATTGACATCCAGACCACTAGCCTTGACGAGGTGATGGCAAGCCAGGCGCAGATCAAGCTGCTGCTGGTCGCCGACACCGAGCGCAGTACCCTGCTGGCGCAACCCGCCTTCGCCGGGGTCGCGGCCCAGCTCGCCCTTGGCCAGAAGGCGCCGTACCGGTTGGCGGACGCCCAGGGCCTGCAATTGGTGATCTTCGTGGATCCCGAGGCGAGCCAGGATCATCGGCTCTACAAGCAGGTCCGCTCCTGGGTCGCACCCCTGGCCGGCCTCAAGGTGGCGCAGTTGGCGCTGCATCTTGAGGGATTCGACGACGCCAGCCGGGCCCTGCTGGCCGAGCTGGTGCTCTCGGCGCTGCTCGCGGCCAATGTGCCACTGCCCACCCACAAGCAGCGCAGCGAGGAGACACCGAGCTACCGGCACCTGATGGTGTCACCCGCGTGCGAGCTCGATCTGGCCCGGATCCATGCCGAGGCGCAAGGCAATGGCCTGGCCCGTCATCTCGCCGTGCTGCCGGCCTCCGATCTGACCCCCCGCAGCTACCGGGCCTGGGCACAACAGCTGGCACAGCAGGAGGGCTGGCAGTGGCAGGAATACGATGAGGCCGAGCTCGCCAGACTCGGCGCCGGCGCCTTCCTGGCGGTGGCCAGGGGATCGGCAGACAACCAGGCCGCCATCGTCAAGCTCAGCTATTGCCCGGCCAAGGCGGAGCGCAGGCTGGCGCTGGTGGGCAAGGGGATCTGCCACGACTCCGGGGGCTACAACCTCAAGGTCGGCGGCAGCATGTATGGCATGCATTTGGACATGGGGGGCAGCGCCGTGGCGCTGGGCACCCTCTATGCAATCAGCCGGGCCAAGCTGCCCTACGAGGTGCACTGCTGGCTCGCCATCGCTGAGAACCACATAGGCCCGCAGGCCTACAAACCCGGGGAGGTGGTGACCGCCATCAACGGCACCACCATAGAGGTGGTCGACACCGATGCCGAGGGACGCATGGTGCTGGCGGATACCCTGGCCATGGCGGTGCAGGACGAGCCGGACCTGCTGATCGACTACGCGACCCTCACCGGCGCCTGCAAGCGGGCGCTCGGCAGCCGTTACAGCGGTGCCTTTACCAACAGACCCCAGTGGCTCGGCGAGTTGATAAGCCTGGGCCAGCGCAGCGGTGAGCGTGTCTGGCCCTTCCCGCTGGACGAGGATTACGATGACAACCTCGATAGCGAATGGGCCGACCTGCTACAGTGTGCGCCGGGTGCGTCACCGGATCACATCGATGCCGCCCGCTTCCTCAGTCGTTTCGTGCCCGAGCAGACCCCCTGGTTGCACCTCGACCTGAGCGGTTTTCGCAACAAGGGGGGCAACGGTGTGGTCAGCAGCGAGGTGACCGGATTCGGGGTCAGATTGACGCTGGATCTGCTCGGCGGCCCGCTGGGGCGGCGCCTCGACGATCGAGATGCATGAGCAAGCAACCTAAGCAAGACAACGAATGAGGACAAGCGTGAAACAACCAAGTTATGACTGGGTGCTGTTTGATCTGGACGAAACCCTGCTCGATTTCCCGGTCGCCCAGGCCCTGGAGCAGACCCTGCAGATCTACGGGGTGACACCCAGCGCGCCCAAGATGGCGCAATATCACGAGCTGAACCACCGACTGTGGCAGCAATACAACTCCGGCGAGATAGACGCCACTCATCTGCAGCAGACCCGCTTCTCGCTGTTTGCCGAGCAGGTCGATGTGGCGCCCATGGCGATGAACGACACCTTCCTGCAGCAGATCATCGCCCTGAGCACACCGCTGGACGGGGTGGTCGAGACCCTGCAGGCGTTCCAGCAAAGGGGTGTGCGGATGGGGATCATCACCAACGGTTTCAGCCTGCCTCAGCGAGGACGTCTGGACAAGCTGGGCTGGAGCGACTGGTTCGAGCCGCTGGTCATCTCCGACGAGGTGCATGTCACCAAGCCGGCCGCCGCCATCTTCCTGCATGCCCTCGAGCTGATGGGGCAACCGAGCCCGGCGCGGGTGCTGATGGTGGGGGACAATCCCAAGACCGACATCGCCGGCGCCGCGGCGCAGGGGCTGGCCACCTGCTGGTACAACCCGGAACGCCACGACACGCCGTGCGAGTCGACCCACGAGATCCACCACTTCGCGCACCTCAGCGCCATAGTGCTGGGACAATAGGAAAAGGCGCCAATATGGCGCCTGCAATGAAAAAGGCAGCCTGGAGCTGCCTTTTTGCATGTTATCGAGCCTTCAGCGAGCGAGGCGGCTGAGCAACCAGGACTCCAGCAGGGCGACCCCGTACGTCAGCACGGATTCGTCGAAGTCGAACTCCGGATGGTGGTGGGGCGCCGTCAGGTTGGCCCCCAGGATCAGATAGGCGGCCTGACCGCCGCTGCGCTGCACCCGCTCGATGAGAAAACCGGCGTCTTCGCTGGCACCGAAGCGGCGGGTATGGACAGTCTCCAGCTTGAGTGCCTGCGCGAGCGGCACTATCTCCTCGAGCAAGGCCGGGCTGTTCTCGATGCCGATGGCTTCCCCCTGCTTGCGGATGAGGTAGGTGGCCCCCTGCATCAGGGCGGCGCCTTCCACTATCTGCTGCACCTGACCGAACATGTAGTTGTTGAGCTCAGGGGTGGCGCCGCGGGTCTCTCCCTGCAGGCGAGCGTGCCCCGGTATCACGTTGCGACCGCTGCCGCCGCTGAGCTGCCCCACGTTGATGCGGGTCATGCCGTCCCGATGCCGCGCGATGCCGAGCATGGCGGTGGTGGCCATGCAGGCCGCCGCCAGCGCATTGCTGCCCGCATTGGGCTCGAGCCCCGCGTGGGCGGCGCGTCCCATAAACTCCACATCGAACTTGGTGGAGCAGAGAAACTCGGTCGGGTTGACCACCAGCTCGCCACTGTTGGCATGAATGCCGATGTGCAGCGCCAGCAGGGCGTCCACGTCGTCGAGCTGGCCACCGGCCGCCAACGCCTTGCCGCCGCGACACCCTTCTTCGGCGGGCTGGAAGAACAACTTGATGCGACCGTTTAGCTGCTCGGAGAGAGCAGCAATGCGCTCGGCCAGCACCAGGCCGATGGCGGTGTGACCGTCGTGGGCACAGGCGTGCATCCAGCCCGGATTGCTTGAACGCCATCCCTCCTGGCTGGGTACATGCTGCTCCTGCTCGCTCTCATCCACTTCCACCGCATCGATGTCGAAGCGCAGCGCCAGGGTAGGGCCCGGGCGGCCTGTCTCCCACAAGCCCATCACCCCCGTTATCTCTTCGATGCGGGCCAGCCAGTCGGGATGCGCCCCCTGACGAAGGGCGCGCTCCTTCTGGGCTTGCACATCTATCTCTCGGCCCATGATGAGATTGCTGGCCAGCAGCTTGTCGCCCAGCATGACGGAGAAACCGAGTTCGGACAGATGGTGAGCGATGAGGGAGCTGGTGCGAAATTCACACCAGGCCGCTTCGGGCAGACGATGAAGGTCACGGCGCCAGTGGCGCAGAGCATCCTGAGTCATGGTAATTCCTGCATGGCGAAACCAGCGGATATTGTGACGGGCAGGGGAGCAAGAGTAAATCCCGTAGCAGAAATGCAACAAGGGGAGCGATAGGCTCCCCTTGAGGGTCATAGTGATGGGGTGGCGGTAAAATCTTCATCACTCACTATAAATCTCAGCTTGGCGTCGAATGCCACTCCAACCCCTCAAAAGCAAGGGTGTGCGCGCAATTAACCAGCGCTCGAATGTCGATAAGAGTCAGGTTGAGTAATTTTCTGGCGAATTAACCGACTCAAAGCTGGGACAGCGAGGGCAGAGAGACGGCAACCAGAGTGAAAAATACGGTAAAAACGGCGGTAACAACGAACTCTTTCATTATTGTGTCTCCCTTGGCTGACTGTTGATGGGACCAAGATACCATAATGGCCCGTTAAAACAATGATAAATGTATTTTTATGGCGTTTCATGTTCCATGAAGATGCTAGGCTTTATTTCTATATGTTTATGAGTGCTTTGTACCCTCTCGAGGTGATTATCGCGGAGTAGAGCGCAGGGCATAAATTAAATATATTTAAAATCAGTTGGTTGCGTAATTTCTTATTGATGATTTAATGGGTTTTATATGAGGCTTTTTTGGGTTTTTAAAATTTAATGGACTTCTCAGAACCATTTTGGCGTCTCAACCTGTCGTATGAGGCGCATAGGCATGCTCCGGTTCGACATTCTGTGGCTATAACCATTTTTCATCAGCAGTTGTCCTTCAATCCTCGTCTGGACAGCCACTTATCGGCATCCTCGGCCCAGGCTGACATCAGTTAACGAGCGGCAGAGATGCCCTGGTCTGCGCCAGGGCAGGCTCAGCTGGCGACACTGAATAACGGATATACGCTGGCCTTGTGGCACTGATGCAGAGCCTGAGGTGTTAAGGGGGGTTGGATAAGCGAGGTGGTTGCAGAGGCGGCGTCGATGGCTAGTGGAAGCAAGCCGCAAGGTGGAGGCGACGACGGGGGAAGGCGCTCACTCAGAGTTGTATCGCCGCCGTGGCCGGCATCCATCCCAAGGCAGGCGCAGGTCAATGGGAGGGGGAAAAGAAAAAACCCTCCAACGGAGGGTTTTTGTCACAACAGCCTGTAAAGCGTGTTTGGGCTTAGAACAGGGTGGTGGAGAGATCGTACAGTTCCTGATCGAACGGGCGCTTGAGGTTCTCGATGCAGTCGATGATGTCGTGATGCACCATCTCGTTGCCTTGAATACCGACGCAGCGGCCACCCTGGCCGGCCAGCAGTTGCTCGACGGCGAAGGCACCCATGCGGCTGGACATGATGCGATCGCGGGCGGTCGGCGAGCCGCCACGCTGGATGTGGCCCAGGATGGTGGCGCGGGTCTCGCGGCCGGTCATGGCTTCGATGTCTTTGGCCAAGGCGTTCACATCGGTCACGTGCTCACAGATGGTGATGATGGCGTGCTTCTTGCCTTTGGCTTCGCCTTCTTTGATCTGTTGCAGCAGCTTCTCTTTGTCAAAAGCCACTTCCGGTACGATCACGTACTCGGCGCCACCGGCAACCGCGGCGGACATGGCGAGATCGCCGCAGTGGCGGCCCATGATCTCCACCACTGAGATGCGATGGTGGGAGCTGCAGGTGTCCCGCAGACGGTCGATGGCGTCAACCACCACGTTCAGTGCGGTATCGAAGCCGATGGTGAAGTCGGTACCGGCGATATCGTTGTCGATGGTGCCCGGCAGGCCGATGCAGGGGAAACCCTCTTCGGTCAGCTTCTTGGCGCCCATGTAGGAGCCGTCACCGCCGATCACCACCAGGGCGTCGATGCCGTGCTTTTTCAGGTTCTCGATGGCCTCGGCACGGACTTTCGGGTCTTTGAAGGCGGGGAAACGAGCGGAGCCGAGGAAGGTACCACCACGGTTGACCACGTCGGAGACGCTGTGGCGCTCGAGCTTGACGATCCTGTCCTGATGCAGACCGAGGTAGCCATCATAGATGCCGTAGACTTCCAGGCCATGATGCAGACCGGCGCGCACCACGGCGCGGATGGCTGCGTTCATACCCGGTGCGTCACCACCACTGGTCAAAACACCAATACGTTTGATTTGCTTGGTCATGAGTGCCTCTGGATCTGAGTTGTCGAAAATCAATATCTGAAAATAGGGTCAGCCACTTTTACTATATCGGCTTTCCTATGAAGCGAGCGGGACCCATAGGAAAGGAATATATGAAACACCATATACAAGAGAGGGGCCAGGCCCCTCTCTCTGCGCGCCTTACTTGGCGGCGCCAGCGATGATCTGGGAGAAGTCGTCTACTTTCAGGGACGCACCACCCACCAGGCCACCGTCGATGTCCGGCTGACCGAACAGATCGGCAGAGGTCGCGCCAGTCACGGAGCCACCGTACAGGATCTGTACCTTGGCAGCCACTGAGCCATCGAAGCTGGCCAGGTACTGACGGATGTGAGCGTGCACGGACTGAGCGATTTCCGGGGTAGCGGTCTTGCCGGTACCGATGGCCCATACCGGCTCATAGGCAACGACGGCGTTCTCGAAGGAGGCGATACCACAACGGTCGATCACGGCTTTCAGCTGGGTTTCAACCACGGTGTTGGTGGTGCCGGCTTCGAACTGCGCCAGGGTCTCACCGATGCACAGTACCGGGACCAGGCCTGCTTTCTGGATGACTTCGTACTTGGCGGCAACCACGTCGTCGGTCTCTGCGTGCAGGGTACGACGCTCGCTGTGGCCGACCAGGGAGTAGGTGCAACCGAAGGCTTTGAGCATGGAGGGGGCGTTTTCACCGGTGAAGGCGCCGGACTCGTGAAGGTCGGCATTCTGGGCGCCGTAGGCGATCTTGGTGCCTGCGGTCAGTTGCTCAACCAGACCCAAAAAGATAACCGGCGGGCAGACGGCGACTTGTACCGAAGGATGAGCGGCAGCAGCCGGGGTCAGTCCTTTGATCAGAGCTTCTACAGAAGCCTTGGTGCCGTTCAGTTTCCAGTTACCCATTACCAGGTGCTGTCTCATCTTGTATATCTCCTAGGCATTTGATTGCGCGACATTATATGAATTGAACCGAGCCCAAGATAGCTGACCCGGCGGCAAATGACGTAATTTTTTTTCGCTTTCCTGATCCAAATCAGGAATGCAATCGTCGATCGCTCATTCGTTAACCTGACCCCGCAGACGGGCCCACCATACCCCAATCCATTCGTGAATGGCAGCCTCGGAATACATCAGATAACGCCCCTTGGGCAGGTAACTGTAGAGGGGTTGCGGCTGCTGGCTCTGCTTGGCGGTATAGTCGGTGGGGGCCGGCACCGCATCGAGTCCTTGTCCCTGATAGAGCGCCATGGCCCTGGGCAGATGGGTGGCCGAGCTCACCAGCGCCACCTTCTTTCCCTTGAGATAACGACTGATGCTGACCGCCTCGTCGTGGGTGTCTTTGTTGTTTTCAAACAACGTCATCCGGGATCTGTCTATGCCCAGACTTGCCGCCATGCGGGCATTGACCTCGGCGTTTGACAGCGGATCTCCCACCACGGCGCCCGAGAAGACCAACTCGGCTTGCGGATAGGCCTGGGCAAGCCGCACCCCCTCCAGGGTGCGGGCCTGGGAGATGTTGTTCTGCCAGGAGCGTTCGGGCACCGCAGGATCGCTCACATGGCCGTTGCCGAGCACGATGATGGCCTCGATGTCCGGGTGCTTGTTTATCTCGAAGGGCGGATAGGTCTGCTCCAGTGAGCGGGCCAACTCATAGCTTACCGGCCGCATCCCCATCAGGGCGACGATCGCGAGAGAAAGGGTGGCCAACAGCTTGCCGGTTCTCTGGAAGCGGGTGAACCAGAGCAACAGCAGCGCCAGCAGCAATAAGGAGAGGGAGAAGGGCAGCGGCATCAGCAGCTGGCCCAGCCATTTTTTTAGCTCAAACACTGTGGTGTCGTCCTTGAGTTTTCAGCGGATCCGGGATGTGACAGAATACCCCTCTTTTTTCCCATGGCCCAACCCTGTGTGCGCTCAGTCTGCGAGCGACGAGCAGGGGCGGCCGAAGATGAGTGTTGTCTTGAAGCAAGATCAGAGTTTTGACGGACGCGCCGACAAGTTCGCCCGCAACATTTACGACTCCACCAAGGGGCGCATCCGCACCACTGTGGTGTGGAGCGACATCGAAGCCTGCCTGGCCCGGCTCGGCAACCGGCCGCTGCGGATCCTGGATGCGGGGGGCGGCTTTGGCTACTTCGCCCAGAAGCTCGCGGCCATGGGTCACCAGGTGGAGCTGTGCGATCTGTCGGCGGAGATGCTGGAGCTGGCCCGGACCCAGATCGCCGAGAAGGGGCTTGAAGACAGAATTCGTCTCATCCAGTGTCCCATTCAGGATCTCAGGCTGCACGTGAGCGGAACCTTTGATCTGGTGCTCTGCCACGCCGTGCTGGAGTGGCTCGCCGAGCCTCGCCAGACCCTGCTCGGTCTGTTCCCTTTCGTCAATGCAGGGGGCATACTGTCGCTGCTTTTCTACAACCGTCACGGCCTGCTATTCCAGAGCCTGGTGGTGGGCAATTTCGACTACGTGCGCCAGGGGCTGAACAAGAAGCGCCAGACCGCCCTGACCCCCACCAATCCGCAACTGCCGGAACAGGTATATGACTGGATCGGGCGAGGGGGCCTCAAGATCATCGGCAAGACCGGGGTGCGGGTCATCCACGACTACATGCGCCACAAGCAGGATCAGCACGAGAAGTTCGACGATCTGCTGGCCATGGAGCAGCAGTACTGCCGTCAGGAGCCTTTCGTCTCCCTTGGTCGCTATATCCATGTGATGGCGCAAAAACCGGTCGCTTGAGACCCTGGGCTATCGCAGTCGATGCCATTTTTGCGGGATTTAGCCGCCAGAGCACCCATCGGCTCTGGCCTATACACAACGAGCGGGAGCGATGCGCACATGAGGTGCATGCCGGCCCTTCGGTTATAACAACGAGATGATAACGTCATGATGAGTACATCCCGTACCCTGCCCGAGATGGTGGGATGGGTCAGACAGGAGGGGCTGGCCTTGAGCCTGCCCACCGACCGGCTGGCCTTTCTGATTGCGGTCAAGACCCTGTCCGAGGACGAGTCTGATCTCTCCGAGGCCGCGCTGCACGATGCCTTCGGCTATGTGAGCAGCGCCTTCGGCCAGATGGACGAGACCCAGAGCGGTCGCGCCAACAACGCCATCAACGATCTCATTCGCCAGCAACTGCTGTCGCGCTTCAACACCGACATGGTGGCGGGGGAGAGCCTCTACCGCCTGTCGCGCCTGGGGGTGAGCATCGTCGACTTCTTCCTGGATCAGCGCCAGGTCGACTCCATCAAGCTCTCCATCCTGCTGGAACACCTGGCCGCCGAGCTCGACACCGCCCGCAAGGCGGCGCTGACCCTGGATACCCGCGAGCAGTGGGACGCCGAGGTGCTGCCCCGGCTCAGCTTCTCTCTCGAGGAGACCCTCGGGCGCATCGATCTCACCCAGCGCGCCATGGATGAGCAGCAAAATCAGGTCAAACGCGAGATAGCGGCCCTGCTGACCCAGAACTGGATCGATGCCATCCACAGCTGCGAGAAGCTGCTGCACGAGACCGGCCAGACCCTGCGCGAGTTGCAAGACACTCTGGACGCCGCTGGCCATCGCCTGCAGGCGGGTCTGCTCAACATTCAGGAAGCGGCCCAGGGGCGGGAGGACTTGTTCCACGTCGAGGAGCTGACTCACGCTTTGCAAGGACGGCTCGATGTGATCACCTCCTGGGGCCAGCAGTGCATCGAACTCTGGTCCCGCTACGACAGGCACGTCCACAAGTTCATCCGCAACGCCATCGACATGGACAAGAACCGGGCCTTCAGCCAGCGGCTGCGCGACTCCATCCGCAATTTCGAGCAGCACAGCTGGTTGCTGAGGGTGGCCGAGGAGCCGCGCCTGCTGGAGCTGCGGGACGAGACCATCGCCATCCACGACGAGGAGGTGACCGGTGAGGTGCCCCTCGAGATGGAGTATCTGGAGATGGTGGATATCAATCAGGAGCTGGCGGAGCGCATCGAGCGCTACCTCGCCCGCTACCCCGAGCAGCGCTCCCAGCTGGATCTCGCCGACGTGCTGCGGGAATACCTGCTGGACTACCCGGCCCACGCCCACTTCGATGTGGCGCGTCTCTTGATAGATCAGGCTGTGCGCCTCGGCCATGCCAGTGGTGAACGTGAACTTCACCACCAACCCGCATGGAAACCCATTAACCAAGCTGGATCCAAGGTTCAGGCCTATGTCATCGATCAATACTGAATTTCCCTTGCCGCTGCGATTGGCCGAGGCCATCGCCAACCCCTTGTTTCCGCGCATCGACACCGCCTTGCGCTCGGGCCGCCACATCAGTGCCGACGATTTCGAGCAGCATTCGGCCCTGGTGGAGTTTCACGGCGAGCTGGAGATCTTCTACGGCCGCTATCAGGTGGAGCTCATCAAGGCGCCGGAAGGCTTCTTCTACCTGCGTCCGCGCCCCAGCGCCGACATCGGAACAACGGTGTTATCCGAGCTCGACATGCTGGTGGGCAAGGTGCTCTGTTACCTCTATCTGAGCCCTGACCGCCTCGCCTCGGAAGGGGTGTTCGCCATGGGTGAGCTGCAGGAGGAGGTGCTGAGCCTCGCCGATGAGAAGCAGTTGTTGCGGATGGTCAACAGCCGCTCCGGCGGCACCGATCTGGACAAGAAGAAGCTGCTCGAGAAGATCCGCACCTCCATGCGCCGCCTGCGGCGTCTGGGCATGATCACGGCGCTCGGCAACGGCGACAAATTCCGGGTCAATGAATCCGTGTTCCGCTTCGCCGCCGACGTGCGATCCGACGAAGATCCCCGCGCGGTGCAACTGCGCATGATCCAGGAAGGGGAAGCCATCTTCCACGACGACGAGATGCCGAGCAGCGATTCCCTGTTCGACGACATCGAAGCGGATCTGGACGAAGAGCAGCTTGAGCTGGAGGTGGAAGATGATCAGCAAGGTTAAATTTTTGGTCCCGATGGGGACGATAGGTTTGATGGAGAGTGCGGCGTGAGAGGCAAATTCAAATCCCTGACCATGGTCAACTGGAACGGCTTCTTCGCCCGTACCTTCGATCTCGACCAGCTGGTGACGACGCTTTCCGGCGGCAACGGGGCGGGCAAGTCCACCACCATGGCGGCCTTCATCGCGGCCCTGATCCCGGATCAGTCTCTGCTTCATTTCCGTAACACTACCGAGGCAGGCTCATCGAGCGCGTCCCGTGACAAGGGGCTCTACGGCAAGCTGCAGCGCGGCCATTGCTACTCGGTGCTGGAGGTGATGAACAGCCGCGAGCAGCGGATCTGGGTCGGTGTGCACCTGGAGCAGGTCGCGAACCGTGACAACAAGGTCAACATCACCCCCTTCGCCCTGGTGGATGTGCCGGCCAATCTGGCGCCGACCGATCTCTTGCTGGAAAAGCTTGAGGGTGGCAAGGGGCGGGTGCGCGCTTTCACCGATCTGAAGGGTGCCGCCGCCGAGCTTGGCGCCATGAAAGTCGCCAAGTTCAATACGGTGACCGATTACCACAACTTCATGTTCGAGTTCGGCATCACGCCCAAGAAATTGCGTGACCAGAAGGATCGCGGCAAGTTCTATCGGCTGATCGAAGCCTCCCTCTACGGCGGCATTTCGTCCTCTATCAGCCGCTCCCTGCGTGAGTATCTGCTGCCGGAGAACTCCGGCGTGCGCAAGGCGTTCCAGGACATGGAGGCGGCCATCTACGAGAACCGCCGCACCCTGGAGGCCATCAAGGAGACCCAGGGGCAGCGGGATCTGTTCAAGAACCTGATCACCGAAACCACCCATTACGTGGCGGCGGACTATGTGCGCAACGCCGCCGAGAAGAACCGCCTCTCCGAGCTGGCCCTCAAGGCCCGTCAGGAACTGGCGGGCAAGCGCCGGCTGCTGGCCGAGGAGAAACAGCGCGCCATCTATCTGGCCGACGAGGTGGATCAGCTCACCAACCGCGAGAAGCTCTTGACCGACGAGCTGGAAAGCGCCGCCGAGCACCTGGCCAAGGTGATGGCCGCCGTTGGCTTGCAGAAGAAGATCGCGCTGTATCGCGCCGATCTGGCGGATCTCACCGACAAGCTAGAGCAGCAGCAGGCGATCGTGGAGGAGATCCACGGCCAGTTGCTGGAGGTGGAGGAGCGCAAGGAACTGGCGATCGGTGAGGTAGACAGCCTCAAGACCCAGCTCGCCGACTACCAGCAGGCGCTGGACATCCAGCAGACCCGCGCCATCCAGTACCGTCAGGCGGTGCAGGCGCTGGAGACGGCCCGCGAGCAGTGCGAGCTGCCGGGGCTGAGCGCCGAGCAGGCGAGCGAGACCCTGCACCAGTTCCGCGCCGTCGAGCAGAGCCTCACCAGCCGGGTGCTGGGGGCCGAGCAGCAGCTGGCCCTGGCCAAGGCCGCGGTGGCCGAGCACCAGGCAGCGCTGACGCTGCTGCTCAGTATTGCCCCCGAGACCGCCCGCGAGGCCGCCTGGCCCACGGCCCAGGCGCTGCTCAAGCGCCACATCGAAGACAAGGCCCGCATCGCCCAGGGGCAGGGGCTGCGCGCCGCCCTGGCTCGCCTGGAAAAAGAGAGCGAGAGCCAGAAGAACCTGCTGCGTCTGCGCGATGAGCTGAGCGAAGCTTCTGGCCAGCAGATCACCAGCGGCGACGAGCTGGAACTCTTCCTCGAGGCCCAGCGCAGCCGCCAGGAGGAGCTTGCCGAGCAACAGGCAGAGGTCAATCAACGCCGCGCCAGCCTGGAGCATCAGGGCGCCCAGCTCGGCCGCGATATCAGCGATCTCACCAAGCTGGCACCCCGCTGGCTGAAATCCTTCGAAAAACTCGAGCAACTGCGCGAGCAAAGCGGACTGGCACTCATCAGCGCAGAGGCGCTCTCCGCCGGCATGCAGACCGTGCTCGACAAGGAGCGGGAGTTCGAGCAGGAGAGCAACCGCATCCAGGCCCAGAAACAGGCGCTGGAGCTGCAGATCCGTAACCTGCAACTGGGGGCAGGGGAGGCGGATCCGCGCCTCGCCCGCATCGCCGAGCAGGTGGGGGGCGTGCTGCTCTCCGACGTCTACGACGACATCTCCATCGACGATGCCCCTTACTACTCCGCGCTCTACGGCCCGGCCCGCAGCGCCCTGGTGGTACTCGACCTTGAGGGCGCCATAGAGCGGCTGAAAAAACTGGAAGATTGCCCCGAGGATATCTACCTCATCCAGGGCAATCCGGATTCGTTCGATGAGGATCTGGTGGAAGCGGACGAGCTCGGCGACGCCGTGCTGGTGCGCACTAGCAAGCGTCAGGTGCGTTTCTCCCGCTACCCCGAGCTGCCGCTCTTTGGCCGCGCCGCCCGCGAGAAACGCATCGAGCAGCTCGACCTTGAGCGTGAAAACCTCATCGAGGGCTACGCCAAGGCTGCCTTCGAGCAGCAGAAGTACCACCGCCTCTACGGCCACTTTCGCGACTTCATCGGCCAGCATCTGGATATCGCCTTCCTGCCGGATCCGGAAGCAGAGGTGGAAGCCAAGCAGAGCGAGCTGCGCAAGTTGCAAGGGGCCATGGCCGAGTGCGACAAGCAGCTCGCCGACGCCAAAGCCGCGGTCGCCCAGCTGGCCCGCCACATCCAGCTGGTGCAGGCCATGCTGCCGTTCGCCCATCTGTTTGCCGAGGCCGATCTGGCTGCCCGCCTCGAGGCCGCCCGCACCGATGTGGAGAGCCTCAAGGCAGCCGAAGCCTTTATCGCCCAGCACGGCAAGGCGCTGGAAAGACTCGAGGCCCTGGTGCAGGTGCTGCGCCAGGATCCTCAGGATCTGGCCGCCCTGCAGGCCGCGTACGACGAGGCGAGCGGATTGCTGGCGGAGCAGAAGCGCCGCGCTTATGTGCTCGATCAGCTGGTGGCCCGTCTGCCGCACTTCGCCTATCAGGATGCCCAAGACCTGCTGGGCAAAGCGTCTGAAATGAGCGAGCGGCTCAAAGAGAAGCTCAAGGCCGCCGAGCTGGCGGCCCGCACCGCCACCGAGCAGCACAAGCAGATCGGCCTGCGCCACACCGAGGCGCTGCAGCTGCGCACCGCCCTCGATTCCAGCGCCTCGGCCAAGGGCCAGACCCTGGCGGAGTTCGAGCAGGAGCTGGGGGCCATGGGGCTCACCCTGTCCGACGACATGGAAGAGAAGTCCCGCGCCCACAAGAAGGAGATCGAAGAGCTGCTCATCCGCACCCGCTCCCGTCGCACCAGCGCCGAGGCCCAGTTGCAGGTGACCAAGCGCGAGATTGAATCCTTAGGCGGGCGCCTCAAGCTGGAGGGCAAGGACTACTTCGGCGCCCGCAAATCCCTGGTGGGTCACAAGGCGAGCTGGTCCCGGGTGGTGCGGCTGGCGCGGGAGACAGACGTCGAGAAGCGTCTCAACAAGCGCGAACTGGCCTATCTGGACAGCGACGAGCTAAGATCCATGTCCGATAAGGCGCTCGGCGCCCTGCGGGTGGCGGTGGCCCACGACGAGGCCCTGCGCGATGCGCTGCGCCTCTCAGAGGGTAACCGCAGCACGGAGCAGAAGGTCGCCTTCTACGTGCAGGTCTACCGCTACCTCAAGGATCGCATCCGCAACGACATCATCCGCTCGGACGATCCGGTGGAGGCCATCGAGGAGATGGAGATCGAGCTGGCCCGTCTCGCCGACGAGCTCAAGCAGCGGGAAACCCACCTGTCGCTCTCCTCCCACGAGGTGGCGGCCAAGATCACCAACATCATCCGCCGCGAGCAGAACCGCATCCGGGTGCTGAACCAGGGGCTGCAGAACATCGCCTTCGGGCTGGTGCGCGGGGTGCGCCTCAACGTCAACATCCGCGAGGCTCACACTCGGCTCTTGACCGCGCTGGCGGATCAGAGCGCCATGCACAACGATCTGTTCGCCGACAAGGAGCTCAGCTTCTCCGAGGCGATGGCCAAGCTGTTCCAGCGCCTGAATCCGCAGATAGAGCAGGGGGAGCGCAGCTACCAAGTGATGGGCGACGTGCTGCTCGACTATCGCAACTACCTGGAGCTGGAGATCGAGGTGCAGCGTGGCGCCGACGGCTGGCTGCGTGCCGAGAGCGGTGCGCTCTCCACCGGCGAGGCGATCGGTACCGGCCAGGCCATCCTGCTGATGGTGCTGATCAGCTGGGAGGAGGAGTCCCGCCGCCTGCGTGGCAAGGACATCGCCCCCTGCCGCCTGCTGTTCCTGGACGAGGCGGCGCGCCTGGATGGCAAGTCCATCGCCACCCTGTTCGAGCTGTGCGAGCGGCAGGACATGCAGTTGCTGATCGCCGCGCCCGAGAACATCAGTCCCGAGAAGGGCACCACCTACAAGCTCATCCGCAAGGTGCAGGGCAAGCACGAGCATGTGCACGTGGTGGGCCTGCGGGGCTTCGGCTTCGCCGACGACAAGCTGATCGCCTGACACAGGTTGACGGGTGAACACACAAACGGGAGGCTTGGGCCTCCCGTTTTCTATGGAAACTGTGAGAGAGTAGGCGCCTGTTTGCGGGATCAAGAGTGGCGGTGGCCGCCTGGTCGCCGGGCCGGCATGGCGCCGCATAAAGAATCGAGGAAATGGATATGAGGACCATGGTGCAAAAGGGGCTGCTGTTACCCCTCGGCCTGCTGCTGGCGGCCTGCAGCAGCCAGCCGGAGGCCAGCAAGAGCGGCAGTTGGCGGGGTTATACCCAGACCGGGCTGGCATCCTATTATGCCGATCGCTACCACAACAAGAAGACGGCGAGCGGCGAGCCTTACAAGAACAACGCCAACACGGCGGCCCACATGACGCTGCCTTTCGGCTCCATGGTGAGGGTGACCAACGTGGCCAACGGCAAGAGCGTGCTGGTGCGGGTCAACGACAGGGGCAACTTCGCCAGGGGGCGGGTCATCGATCTCTCCAAGGCGGCGTTCAGCAGCATAGGCAACCTCAGATCCGGCCTTATCAAGGTCAAGCTCGAGGTCATGTAGGGCTGCAGGGGCAATTTATGCTGCCCATTGCAGCGCTGGCAGAAACGCCGGTTAGGCCTCATGTCACGACGCTTCGCATTGACAGAAACTAAAGCCGGACTCTAACTGTGGGGTGAGCGATGGCCGAGTCTGTGACTCGGCTTGTCGACCCTTGCCAGCGCACAGAGACGGAGGAATCGAGATGGCTGACCACAGGCCCGTTCACCTAACCCAGATCCCGGTACAGGGGGCCAAGTCCCTTTATCCAGAACCCTTCGCCTCCCTGGTCAGGCACCGCACCAGGCGCAGATTGGGGGATCACTTCGGTCTCACCAACTTTGGCGTCAACTTCACGACCCTGGCACCGGGGGCCATCTCGGCGCTCAAGCATCATCACTCCAGACAGGATGAGTTCATCTACATCCTCTCGGGGACCCCCATGCTAGTCCATGGTGATGAGGAGTTCCCGATGTCGCCGGGGGATTGCATCGGTTTCAAGGCCAGCAGTGGCCTGGCTCACCAGCTGTTGAACAGATCCTCCGCAGACGTCACCTACCTTGAAGTCGACGACAGACTGCCTGCCGATACGGTCGAATACCCCGATGACGATCTGGCCCTGGTACAAGGGGCCGATGGCGCCTGGTCTGCCCTGCATAAAGACGGCACGCCTTACTGAGGGCGGCATAGAGAGCCAGGAGACTGGGTGTGGGCCCAGATTACCGAACCGATGAGCAACGGCGCCGCTCGTGCCTGTGAAGACTGCAGGCCAGGGAGTTGAATGCGCGAGTCGGTGATCAGCGGCTCGGCGCACGTGTGATCAGCGGCTGGCTCTGGTGCGAAAGCCTCGATGGCTCGGTCGCAGGCTTCCCTTCGGGAGGCTTGGGTGCACTCCCAGTCCCGGGACCTGCCTTCCGTGTTGCTCTCGGATTTGTTCAATAGAGCGAACAGTCTGTCCATATTGTCTGTCTATACGCATCAATAGCCTGCTCTTACACTGCGTCTCATGTCGAAGGATGCGCCCTTGGCTCGCTGACAAGCCGCTGTGATGGGCATCCTTTGCCAATGAATTTCTTGATAACGGAGTGTGATGATGAAGATGGAAGCGGACAAACTGGTGTCGATAGCGGTACTCAAGGCCAAAGCGGGCATGGGGGAGGTGCTGCGGCGTGAGTTGCTCGAGCTGATCGAGCCCACGCGCCTTGAACCGGGCAATCTCGATTACGTGCTGTTCGAGCTGCGCGACGAGCCTGAAACTTTTTATATGCGGGAGGCCTTCGTCAATCAGGCCGCTCTGGATGCTCACTGTGCCACCGACTATTTTCAGGCCTTCGCCCGGCAGGCCGATGCGCTGCTCGCAGAGCCCCTGCGGCTGATCATGATGAAGGAAGTGGGCCAATAGCCCAGATGGCGGTGGGTCTGGGTGACCTTGGTTTCGCTGGTGGCGAGCCTGTCTCCTGATGGCGCTCTGCCGGACGAGGAGGGAGAAAACGGGAGGCTTTGCCTCCCGTTTTTTATTGCCCAACGGCGCAGGGGCTGCCGCCGGGATCTCGGCGCGGTGCATCCATGCCACGGCCATCGATTGGGGCAAGCAGGACGCGCTTTCTACAGCGATCTTTGCTTGAGGCTCGCAGCCGACTTTCCGCTATCATCTGGCATAACAGTCATGCCATCAGCAGATGGATGGCCAGATGCCGAGGAATGGTTGCTGCGGGAGGGCCAATGAAGAGAACGCTGTTATTGGTTCGTCATGCCAAGTCGAGTTGGGATGAGAGGGCCCTGTCTGACAGGGATCGGCCCTTGGCCGCCCGTGGCAAGCGCGATGCCCCCGTGATGGGAGAACGTCTGGCGCGGGATGGGGTGAAGCCGGACCTGATCCTGTCGAGCCCGGCGTGTCGGGCCCTGTCGACGGCGAGGCTCATCGCCGCGGCGCTCGACTATCAGGCCGGGAATATCCTCGTCAACGACAGGCTCTATGCCTGCGATGCCACGACCCTGCTAGAGGTGATCGCCGGGTTGGGTAACGAGCCAAAGTGCGTGATGATCGTCGGCCACAACCCGGAGTTCACCGAGCTTGCACATCAACTTTCTCGAGGGATCACCCGAATGCCGACCTGCGCCGTGGCACAATTCACCTTCGATGGGGCGCCCTGGTCGGCCATCGCCGGAGTCAAGCCGGTGAGCGTCTCACTCGATTATCCGAAGAAGGAGTAGCGAAGCGCATTTTGCCTCAGGCTCCCGTCCGCTTGACGAAGCCGTTGCCTGTTGCGCTCAATATATTAACCGCGGCGGCGGGATTGGCCCGCCGTTGCAAGCTCTTTGCCGACCTGGCGGTAAGGACGGATATCTGATGAGACTCAAGGCTCTGATCACAGGGTTGGTGGTCGCCATGATCCCGGTTATCGGCGAGGCGGCCGACTGGCGCTATGGCGTCGGTGTGCATGATTTCAACGTGCCGGATGTGGATTCCCACACCTATGGGCTCAACGCTAGCCTGTCGGTGGATGAGCGTACCCAGAGCGATCTGCATCTGTTCGGCTCGGTCGATCTCTTCGTGGACAATGACAAGGATCACCTGGACCCGGACCACATACCCATCTGGTGGCAGCTGAACGCCGGCGCGGATGGCGACGTCTGGCGCGATGATCGGCTGCGACTCGGTTGGATGACGGATTTCAACACCAGGATGAACACGGTCAGCTCGGTGGAGCGGCAGATGACCGCCCTGGCGGCCATGGCCGCGGGTTATGAGGGCGACATATTTCAATACTCGCTGGAGGCAGGGCCCGGCTGGTTCTTCCTGGAGATAGATGATGATGCCCCCCGGGAGCGGGGTTACGATCGGGAGGGTTTGCGCAACAGCACCCTGGCTTATGCGCTCACCAACAAGGCCGCGATCAAGCTGGGGGATGACTGGACGCTCTCCGGCCTGGCCCGACGCTGGTGGGATGGTCACCAGACCCTGGAGAGCCAATACCGGGCGGAGCTGCGAGGGAATATCGATCATTGGTTGAGACGGGATCCGGCCAAGCGTACCCAGCTGGTGCTTGGCGCCGATGTCTACCACTACAATCTGACGCCCTATAACGAATCCAATCTGCCATCCGTCGTGGGCTGGGATAACGACGTGCTGGTCAGGTTGTCGCTGGAAACCCGCTGGTAAATTAGTAGCATTTTCTGATTAAAAACAGAGTGGTGTAATTTTGTGCTGCATTAGGCACAATTTAGCAGTTTTTTAGTGGATACGTTCGCAAGTTGATGGTGGATATCACTGCATCCTCCATGGTTATTCGGCCAGTGGAATAGGGGCGGCTCACAATTAATCCTCGTCTGGCCAGCTTCGCAGGCGGTAACGGAGCCTAGCTCTGGGTCCGCCTCATCCCGGTATTGAGATAGAGGCTGCTGTGGTGAGCGCTGTGGCTCACGAACATCACCTGATGACGGCTCTGATCGGACAAGATGATGATATCGCCAGCATTGGCGGGGCAGTTGAGCACTATCTCGTGCTCGGGAGCGGCCAGCTGATCGGCCTGATCCTTGAAATCCAGCGTGTATGAATACATATGGCACTCCACAACAGGCTCATATACAAACACATATCCCAACTCTAGCCGCCAGCGCCCGGATCCGCGGCGCTCGTTCGACACCGGAGTGCCACTTAATTTAGGCTATGAGCCGAGTGACGTTCCTGGTGGCATAAAGGAGCGTCAGGACAAATACAGGGTGCCATCGCCGGCAAGGGTGAACAGGCATGAACGGATTTTTCGACAGCGAATGACAAGGAGTCGTGATGACGGAACGGGTAACTGAGTTGGTGCGGATCGCCGCCTTTGCTGATGGGCAGCAGGGGGGCAATCCCGCCGGTGTCTGGCTGGGGGCCCACCTGCCTGCGGTGGACGAGATGCAGCGCATCGCCGCCGAGGTGGGATTTTCGGAGACGGCGTTCGCCGCCCCGCTGCACTCTGGTGTGCACTCTGACGAAGGGCGTGAGTGGCGGGTGCGTTACTTCTCCCCCGAGGCCGAGGTGCCTTTCTGTGGCCACGCCACCATCGCCCTCGGCGTCGCCCTGGCGCGGCGCAGTGGGGAAGGGGAGTATGAACTGCAGCTCAATCAGGCCAGGATCCGGGTCTCGGGCTGGCGGGATGGGGCTGGCCAATGGCAGGCGGCGTTGCACTCTCCGCCGACCCGCAGCACGCCTGCCTCACCCGAACAGGTGGCGGCCGCGCTCACGCTGTTCGGCTACACCCAGGTGGATCTGGATCCCCGTATCGCCCCTGCGCTCATTCATGGCGGCGCCGATCATCTGGTGCTGGCCCTGCACAGCCGCGCAGCCCTCGCCGCCATGCGCTACGAGCTGGCCCAGGGGCGCGCCCTGATGCAGGCGCAAGGCTGGGTCACCATCTTGCTGGTGCATGTGGCAGGAGAGCGGCATTTTCATACCCGCAATCCCTTTGCCTATGGCGGCGTCTATGAAGATCCCGCCACTGGCGCCGCCACCGCAGCCTTTGCGGGCTATCTGCGCGATATCCACTGGCCCCACGGCGGCGCCATCGACATTCTGCAGGGAGAAGACATGGGCATGCCATCGCGCCTGCATGCGGAGATCCCGGCCGAGCCCGGTAGCGGGATCCGGGTGTCAGGTCAGGCACGGCTGATGTGATCCGCCATGGTGCATCGTGTCTCGATAGAGCCATCCAGGAGGAATGCCGATGGCATTTTTTGAGCGCGCCGATATTCGGGGGTTAAGCGTCCGGTTGTTGGCATTGGAGGCGGGGCAGGGGATCCCGCTCACCAGCCGGGCCGGGCAGGAGTTGCATGCCATGTTGAGTGCGGTCGATGGCATCCGGCCCGTGGGGCGTGGTGCCGCTCGCCAGTTGACCGATCGGGGCCACCTGTTTCTGACCACCAAGCTCAAGGAGACCAATGGTGAGCCATCCTGGTCGGGGGAGAGAGTATTGGCGGCGCTGGAGGGGCATCTCCCCCACCACATCAACGCGGCGACCTTGAGCGGCCTCTGGCTGCGAGACTGCAAGGCCGCGCTATCACCGACCCAGCTGGCACGAGCCGACGAGTTGGGGGTCCGGGTGTATGGGGATGAGGTGCTGCGGCTCCGCTGCGGCTCATCCCTCTCCCTGCTGTGGCAGGATGGCCGCCGCTATTGTGCCGATGAGGGCTTGCAGCTGCTGGGGGAACTCGCTTTGCCGGAGCGCGCCCTTGACAGGCTGCGAGGCATCGAGTGGCAAGGGCGGCAGATAGTGACGGTGGAGAACAAGGGCGCTTTCGTGGATTATCCGCTGCAACCTCAGGAGTTGTTGCTTTATGTACCTGGCCGCAATACCACCCTCGCCAAGCAGCTGATCCCGCTATTGCCGGCGGCTACCCCCTGGGCTCATTTTGGCGATCTGGATCAGCGCGGGCTGGATATCGCCGCCGAGCTTGCCAGCACCATGACCCGCCCGTTGGCGCTCTGGTTGCCAGAGAACCTCATGGAGTATGTTCACCACTATGCTCGCGACCTGACTCGTCCGTCGGAAGGGCAACAAAGCCGCCGCGGAAAGATCCCCTGGCGAGACCGTCTTGTGACAGCCAAGGCAAACGATGTGCTGACCACGGCCTTGGCTCATCTGGTCGCGAACAAGGCCTGGCTGGAGCAGGAGGTGCTGGTGACAGCCAGACGCTGGCGGTCATGGCCACGGGGTGACATGCCAGCGTCATGACGCAATAAAAAACCGCCTGCAGGCGGTTCTTTTTATCGCGCTGATCTTGTCAACGTTTCGGTAGGGCGCCCTCGCTCAGGGCCGACCGCTTAGCAGGATGGCGCCGCCGAGTGTGATAAAGAGTCCACCGGTGATGCGGCTAAACAGATGCTGGCTGCGCGCCGGCCGGAAGTAGCTGCCGGCGCGTCTGGCCAGGGCCACATAGCTCAGGTGCACCAGGCTGACGATGACGCAGATGGTCAGGTACATGGTGACGAACTGGATTGGCAGCGGACTCTGGTGATTGAGAAACTGGGGCAAGAGGGCGCAGAGGAAGATGATGGTCTTGGGATTGCTGGCCGAGACCAGAAAAGCCTCTTGCAAGAAGGAGCGGCTACTTCTGGCACTTGCGCTCGACCCCGCCAGCGTCATCTCCTGATTGCCCGCTCTGGCAGCGCGCAGCGCCTTGTAGCCGAGATAGATGAGATAGCCACCGCCCGCCAGCTTGAGGGCGATAAACAGGGGCGGCAGTGTCTGCAGCAAGGCGCCCACGCCCATGGCAACCAGACCGATGAGGATCGCCTGACAGGCCAGGTTGCTCGTGATGCTGAGCAGGGCGGCGCGCCAGCCGTGTTGCAGACCATTTTTAACGACCAGCAGCACATTGGGTCCCGGGGTCAGGGTGGCCAGCAGATAGGCCAGAAAGAACAGCATCCATGTGTTCAGATCCATGATGTTTACACTCCAATGTGAGAGCCAGTTTGGCGATGAGGTTTTTCATGCGAAAAAACCATGATGCCAGCGCGCAGGGGAGCGAGTCCAGCGGGGTGTTGGTATCTGGCCCAATACCCTTGCGGAGCGAGACCATGGTGAAGCGCCTGCTGCCAAGGGAGGGGGCATTCGATTATCCGATGCATAAAAAAACCGCCATCAGGCGGTTTTTGTCATCATGCGGCCCTTATTTCAGGGCTTTCTTCAGCTTCTTGATCTTGCCCTCGTGCTTGGCAATCTTCGCCTTGCGGGACTCGATCTTCTTCTTGACGTCTTTCTTGGATGCTTTAGCCATATGAGTTCTTCCTTAAATAGAGGGCAGCGGACTGCGCCTGGTGTGTCTTTCCATCGACATCAGACTGATGGCAAGGGTAACTTGTCGTCTTGTTGTGGCTGAATACACAACGGCAATCTGTGCTGGCGGGCGCTTTCTGCCGTGCTCGCGGGGCCAGTGCAGTAGGGTGTTGCCTCGGATACAGGGCCGATGATCCCCAACCTGCAGGTCGGCTAACCTGCCGCCAACGTCTCTACAAGCTAGTGTGATTTATCCACAAAGCAAGCAAAAGCTGAGCAATGAGGCGTCTCTATGCTGTGTACATCCTGCCGGATGGCGCTGTTCAACGGGAGGAGTGTAGGCGGTTACCCGTCAATCAATATTGACGACCATATCAATACTGTGGATATACTGGCGCGGTATTTTTCAAGAGTCAACGTCGTACTCATGTCTGTGTCTGTCGCATTACCCCAACTGCAAGCGATGATCCGCGATCTGAAAGCGGGACGCTTTGAAGTCAGGCATCCCCCGCTCGATGAGAGTGTGGGACTCGCCCCTCTCATCCTGGATCTCAACGAGTTGGCGGATAGCCTGGACCGGCGCTTTCGCGAGCTGCATCGGTTGCAGGAGATATCGGCCGAAGTGAACAAGGGGGTCTTCATCGAAGATACCCTCAGCCTCATCTACGACACCTTTGCCGAGTTCATCCCCTACGATCGCATCGGCTACGCCCTGCTCTGCGACGATGGCACCAGGGTGCGATCCCTCTGGTCCAGGAGCCGCATCAACCGGATAGCGCACCTCAAGGATGGTTATCGTGCCAACCTGGCGGGGAGCAGCCTTGCCCAGGTGCTGGAGACGGGAAAGCCCAGGATCATCAACGATCTGGAAGCCTATCTTGCGGAGCATCCCCAGTCCGTATCCACCCAGCTGGTACTGCGGGAGGGGGTACGCTCCAGCCTGACCTGCCCGTTGCAGGTGGATGGCAAGGGCATCGGCTTTCTGTTCTTCTCCAGCGCCAGCAAACACACCTATCAGAAGCTGCATCAGGAGGTGTTTGTCTACCTGGCACACCTGGTCTCTTCCATCATCGAGAAGGCGCAGCTCTATCGGCAGGTGCATGAACTCAATGTCAGGCTGGAAGAGGCGCTGGCCCGGCTCAAGGAGCAATCCTGCCGGGATGCCTTGACCGGGGCCCTCAATCGCGGGGCGCTCATGGAGCGCTTCACCCAGCAGATGCAGTTGGCAGAGCGCCGGGGCGAGCCACTCTGCCTCATCATGCTGGATCTCGATCATTTCAAGCAGGTCAATGACCATCACGGTCATCCCGCCGGGGATCATGTGCTGCAACAGCTGGTGCGGACCTTGACGAGCGAGCTCAGGGAGAGCGACAGGCTGGGGCGCTATGGCGGGGAAGAGTTTATCTTGCTGCTGGAGCAGACCAGGCTGGCGGAGGGGGTCAAGATAGCCGAACGGCTGAGGGCCAGGGTCGCCGCCATGCAGATTGAGCATGGGGGACGGTCCATCCCGGTCACCATCAGCGTCGGGTTGAGCTGCGCCGCGTTTGGCGAGAGGAGAGGTGAGAGGACGAGGGAAAGGGCAGGGGAAAGCGATCCCTGGCCCTCCTGCACCGAGCTGCTGGAGCGGGCCGATCGGGCGCTCTATCGGGCAAAGCAGAGCGGTCGCAACCGGGTTTGCGTCAATGAGGCCTGAGCCGAGTGGCGCAGGGCGGCCCTGCGATCAAGGGCCAGCAATATAAAAGAAGCGCCCCTGGGGGCGCTTCTGGCATTGTTTGACGGTGATCAGGCCTTTTTCAGGTAGGCCGCGACCAGCACTATCTGCACGCCGTTGACCTTGCCCTCGATGTGCAGCGGGTTGTTGGTCAGGCGAATGCCCTTGACCAGGGTGCCGCGCTTGGCGGTGAAGCCGCCGCCCTTGACGTCCAGATCCTTGATCAGGGTCACCGAATCCCCTTCTTGCAGCACGGCGCCGTTGGAGTCGACGGTCGGCACGCTGTCATCATCCTCGCGGGCCGCGCCAGCGTCGGCCCAGGCCTTGGTCTCTTCTTCCATGTACATCATGTCCAGCATGTCCTGGGCCCAGAGCTCGCCGCGGGCGGACAGGTTTTTAAGCTGGCGCCACGCCATCACCTGCACCGCAGGGACCTGGCTCCACATGCTGTCACCCAGGCAACGCCAGTGGTTGGCGACCAGGGTATCAGGCTGCTCCAGCTGACCACGACAGGTGGCACAGAGCGCCACGCTGTGATCGTCGTCGCTGGCGGGGGAGTGGGGCACCGGGAAGGCAGTCAGGACGTGTTCTGCTCCACAGAGTTCACACTTGGCGCCCGCGCGCGCTTGCAGGATGGCATTGATGGTCATGTTTTGATTCCGTTTATAGGGGGAAAACGGCCCGCCGTGGCGCACCGTGCTAACAAGGGGGCGGAATATAGCACAAATCCATGCGCTTTGTCAGGCTACCCCCTGCGCCCGGGGTTGCTTGCCCGCTCTCTTGAACGCGGCGCCATGGGTGCTTTTTGATGAGGGATCGCTAGAATGAGCCTCCTTTTGGATATGCAGGACAAGACCGCCGTGCTGGCCCATCGATTTCAACAACTGGACCGCTTGCTGACCGACACCCGGCGCTGGTGGCAGTACCAGCCTTATCACCATCAGGGCCTCGCCTTCGCCGATGAGGCTCCCGAACTGGCGGCCCGTCTCAACGGGCTGAGCCTCGAGGAGGTCATGGCGCTCGATGCCGACATGGCGGCGCTCTGCACCCTGCTTGCCCCCTGGATCCCGGCGGGCCAGGCACTGCACGCCCTGAGCGAGCTGGATGCCTTCCTGCCCGAACCCATTGCCTGCACCAAGGGGATGGCGATGTACATGCCGGGGCGCAAGCAGGCGCAGATAGAAGCCTTCACCGGCTGCTTGCCGCCCCATGGCGGGCCCTATCTGGAGTGGTGCGCCGGCAAGGGGCACCTGGGGCGGCTGGTCTCCTTGCAGCGCGGTGCGGATATCATCAGCCTGGAGCTGCAAGGCGCGCTGTGCGAAGAGGGGCGCCTGCTGGCGGCGCGCGATGGCGCTCGCATGCAGTTTATCGAGGCCGATGCCTTCGCCCCCGCGTCGGGCCAGCTCATCGCCCGGGAGCACCACGCCATGGCGCTGCATGCCTGCGGCGAGCTGCATACCCACCTGCTGGAGCGGGTGGCTGAGCAGGGGGCGAGCGGCGTGACCATCTCCCCCTGCTGTTACCACCTCATTCGCGGCGATCAGTATCGGCCCCTGTCAGAGGCCGCTGCTGCCAGTGCCCTGCGCCTTGGCAAGAGCGATCTCAAGCTGCCGCTGCAGGAGACGGTGACCGGCGGTGCTCGCATCGCCCGCCTGCGCGAGCAAGAGGTGGTGTGGCGCCTCGCCTTTGACTGCCTGCAGCGCCAGCTGCGCGGGGTGGATGAATACCTGCCGGTGCCCAATATGCAAAAGAGCCTGCTGACCGGTGGCTTCGAGGCATTCTGTGGCTGGGCGGCCGAGCGCAAGGGTATCCGTTTACCCGCTGGGCTCGATCATGCGGCCTTCCTTGCGCGAGGCGAGCAGCGCTACGGCGACGTCGCCCGCATGGAGCTGGTACGCCACCTGTTTCGCCGTCCGCTGGAGATCTGGCTGGCGCTGGATCGCGCACTCTTCCTGCAAGAGCACGGCTACTCGGTGGAAGTGGGGGAGTTTTGCGACAAACCCATGACGCCGCGCAACATCCTGATCCGGGCGGTGCGCGCCTGACCTTCACCCGCCAGGCGCCGCCGGGTGATCCGCCCCTGTACTGAGCGAGCAAAGATGCCGCAGATGGGAGATCCATCAGCTCCTATCCTGAACAAGTAAGGGGTTGCAGGGGGGGAGTCACACTTTTTGCATCGTTATTTTCCCGGTGTTTCAACGTGGGTGCCGCTGTTATTTCGGCGCGCTGGTTACTTCATTAGCCTTACGACGGTAAAAACATGGGTATTCGTGTCATCTGATCCACCACGCCGCGGAGTGAAATGGCTCACAAATTCGCCACACTCTTAATTTTCGTCGTGAATTTAGTAATTAAAGCGCCTATGCTCGGCCTGAACATTATAACGAGACAAGGATTGCTACCCATGTTCCAACCCAAGCCCTGTGCCTGGCTGGTCGCGGCACTTTGCGCATCTCCAGCTTATGCCGCCATGAATATCCAGCCAGACCCACAAAATAGCGGTGGCTATGTGATTGCCGCCTCCGATATCAGCGCCGTTGAAAAAAACAAGACCACCAATCCCATGTATAGCGTCTGGTCAAAGGCATTGGCTACCCGTCCCAACAGCATTGTGGATGCCATAGTGCCGCGCCTTGCCAGCAATCCGGATAACGTCAAACGGGTTGAGCGGGTATTTACCGAGTCGGATTGGGATTTTCTCACTCAGATGGCGGCCCCTGAATATACCTACGAGCGCTTCTTGCGAGCAGTGGGGAAATTCCCGGCATTTTGTGGTGAATATACCGATGGCCGTGACGCTGATGCCATCTGCAAGAAATCCATCGTGACGGCCTTTGCCCATTTTGCCCAGGAGACTGGCGGCCATATCGGCAAAAATAACAGCTCAGATAATCCGCTGGGGCTGGAGGAGTGGCAACAGGCGCTGGTCCATGTGCGTGAGATGGGGTGGTCGGAAGGGCAGACCGGTTATACCACCGGCTGCGGTCAGAATGACTGGCAAAACAAGAAATGGCCTTGCGCCAGCGGTCAGGGTTATTTTGGTCGTGGGGCGAAGCAGCTCTCCTATCACTTCAACTACGGCGCCTTCTCCGAGGCCATGTTTGCGGGGGATGCCTCGGTATTGCTGAACGATCCCGGTCGGGTCGCCGACTCCTGGCTGAACCTGGCCTCGGCCATCTGGTTCTTTCTGACCCCGCAGGCCCCCAAGCCCGCCATGTTGCACGTGATCGACCGCACCTGGGTGCCCTCCCAGCGCGAGATTGCCGCCGGTATCGGCTACGGCTTTGGCACCACCATCAACGTCATCAACGGCGGCATCGAGTGTGGCGAGCAGAATAAGGACAAGGGACAGCCGGTCAACCGCATCCGTTATTGGGAAGGGCTGGCGGCCCATTACCAGATCCCCATCGAGGCGGATGAAAAAAATACCTGCTGGCAACAGACCCCTTATGGCAGCCTGAATTTGAACGGCGCTACCGATGTGCTTTATACCAACTGGGATGGCAACTGGAAATATTATGCCGACAGACCCGGTGGTTATTCCTTCGAGTGCGAGCTGGTGGGTTTTCAAACCGCCTATTCTGCGCTGGTGCCGGGGGATTATGAAAAATGCGTGACCAACGCCTATGGCTCTCATGCCAATTGGCCCAAGGTGCGAGTGGTCGCCAAACTGGATCCGGCCCCGGTCGACCCAACCGATCCACCGGTCGGTGATATTCCCGCCTGGGCGGCCAGCAAGGTTTATACGGCCGGCAACAAGGTCAGCCACAAGGGGATTATTTATCAGGCTAAATGGTGGACGCAAGGGGATGACCCCACCCAGGGGGGGGCCTGGGCTCCGGCTTCCTGA
The DNA here is from genome assembly GCF_022549315.1 of Aeromonas sp. MR16. Lineage (NCBI taxonomy): Bacteria > Pseudomonadati > Pseudomonadota > Gammaproteobacteria > Aeromonadales > Aeromonadaceae > Aeromonas > Aeromonas sp. MR16. The sequence goes on from NZ_JAKZFK010000033.1 coordinate 28,301, forward strand.
TAAATAACATAAATACCGGGGCGGCATAATAGGCCAACCCGGCATAAAGCAGAGCCATCGATAATGTGGGGGAGGCGAACTGCCTCCCTGTATTGACGGGGATAAAGATAATATGGGGAGTTGATTTATCACCGAGACTGCTTTATTGATGACCGCTATCTTACCCAGCTCGTAATCAATATGATCTTCTCTCCCCTGCGTATCTGCCCAGTGTGCCAACAACGGCTATTTCCGCTCAAGGCGTTCCTTGTCAGCCCCAGGCTTAAATTTCACTGCAAACAGTGTGACTCCCGGCTGGAAATGTATGAGGTGCGCCGCCGTCCGCTTATTAATGGGTTGCTCATGGTCGGCTTCTTTATGGTGGTGTCACGAGAATACGATAACCTGTTGAGCCTGGCGTTTGGCATCAAGGCGGCCCCCATCTTGCTGCTGATGACCTATGTCCAGTTGAAAACCAGTGCCCTGAGGGTTCCAGATGAAGTGCCACGGTAGGTGCCGTAACCGGCCCGTCTGTGTACCGCACAACAGCCCATCACTCAGATGACTGGCTCCCGTACTGGAACGCTGCCTGACGGCAACAAATACAAGGAGTTGTGATGAATATCGCCATCCATTTTGAAATTCCGGTGCGGGATCTGGGGCGGGCCACCGCCTTCTACGAACGGGTGTTTGGGCTCCAGCTCGAGCGGGTCAGTATCGACGGCAACGAGATGGCGCTGTTTCCCCTCGATGAGCAGGCGCCCGGCTGCTCGGGGGCCCTGGCCATGGGGGAGAGTTATGTGCCCAGTCTGGACGGCACTCGCATCTACCTGCGGGTGCCCGATATCGAGCGGGTGATGGCCCGGGCGCTTGAAGCGGGGGCAGGGGAGCTTTACCCGGTGACCCAAGTGAGCGAGCAGATCCGGGTGGCCGAGCTTCAGGACCCCGAGGGCAATCGCATCGCCTTGCAGGAGATATGCTGAGCATTATTCGTACGGTGCATGCCATATGAAATCTCATTCGTCAGATTGATAGAGATGACTCAATCTCGAGAAATACGGCCTGTTACAGGGTGCTGCAGGGGAAATTGACCACGAGATGGTCAGTTGTCGGCCTCTGCTTTGCGTGCTAATGCTCAGTGGTTAAACCGGATCGGGGACAGGCTCCGATCGCACAGTTCCCCCAAGGTTCAAGGAGGCATCATGGAAGGTCATTGTCTGTGTGGCGGGATCCGCGTTTCAAGCGGCGAGCATAAAGAGGTCAATCTGTGCCACTGCGCCATGTGCCGGCGCTGGTCCGGCGGGCCCCTGTTTGCGGTGCACGGTGGCAAGGATGTGCGCTTCACCGGGATCACGCCGGCGGCCTATCGTTCGTCCGACTGGGCGGAGCGCGGCTTCTGCCCGACCTGCGGCACCCACCTCTTCTATCACCTGCTGCCGACCGATGAGTACATACTGCCCGCCGGCCTGTTTCAGGATCAGGGGTTCGAACTTGCCAGCCAGATCTTCATCGACGAGAAGCCGGAGTTCTATGAATTCAGGAACGACACCCCGACCCTGACCGGTCAGCAAGTGTTCGAGCAGTTCGCCCCCAAACCCTAAGAAAGCAGCGATTGATGCCCGCATCGCAAAGTGCGGGCGCAGCGACCCAAGGAGAGCGTCATGGATGAACAACCCAAGGTGAAGGGGCCCGCCTCTTATTTTCCCTCCATCGAGCAGAAATACGGCGAGCCCATCGCCCACTGGCTGACGCTCCTGGCGAGCCGAGAAGAGAAGAAACACATGGCGCTGGTGGCTTGGCTCAAGGCCGAGCACGGCATGGGCCACGGCCATGCCAACGCCCTGGTGGCCCACTTCTTGGCGCAGGGTTGAGGCGTATCACGAGGAGTGCCATAAAGGCGCAATATGACGTGATGGCCGAGCTGGCACGGATCTTCTTGCCGGATCAGTTGGCAACAGGGCGGGCAGAGCATCCTCGACAACTTCAAGCGGTATATGGAAAGCGCGCTCTGAGGCGCGCTTTTCGATCAACCCTTTCCTGCCCGGCGGCGGGCTACTCTTCGATATCCAGCAGCACCAGGATGGCGCTCTCGCCCCCCCATTCCCGCGGGGCCTGATGGAAGGCGCGCACATTGGGGTGCTGGGCCAGCCAGCTCGGGATCCGCTGCTTGAGGATGTGCTTGCCGATGCCGTGCATCACCGAGGCGACGTGGATGTTCTCTTTCTGGCACAGGCTGAGCAAGGCGGCCAATTCTTGTTTGGCCTGTTGCTGGGTCATGCCGTGCAAATCCAGGTAGATCTCCGGCGGATAGATGCCGCGTTTGAGCTTTTTGAGCTCGAATTTTGACACGTCTTCGCGCACGTAACGGCTCGGGCAATCCTCCTCCAGATGGGGCTGATACTCATCGCTGAAAAAGTGGTCGACCCCAAGCTTTTCGCGGCTCTCACGCAGTTCGCGTTTCTGCTTGACCGGGCGCAACTCGGCCCTTATGGTATCTTGCTTTATTTTCCGGGTACCTTTGGCCGCATCGCGAAACAGCAGGCTTTCCTCGTCTGTGGGTGAGGGCGTTTTTTTCATCAGGTACTCGTCTTGCTCGCTATATAAGAATGCTCGGGCCGGATATTACTCGACTTGGAGGTGGATTTGGACAAGATATTTATCGATGAGGTGGTTGCCGAGATGCACACCATCCAGGACATGTTGCGCTGGGCCATGAGTCGTTTCAACGACGCCGGGATCTTCTACGGACATGGCACCGACAACGCCTGGGATGAGGCCGTGCAACTGGTGCTGCCCGCGTTACATCTGCCGCCGGACGTGGATCCCGGCATGCGCCACTCCCGCCTGACTACCAGCGAGCGTCACCGCATCGCCGAGCTCATCATCCGTCGGGTGCAGGAGCGGGTGCCGGCCGCCTACCTGACCAACAAGGCCTGGTATGCCGGTTGGGAGTTCTATGTGGACGAGCGGGTGCTCATTCCGCGCTCTCCCATCGCCGAGATGGTGGCCAACCGCTTCGCCCCCTTCCTCAAACATGAACCGACCCGGATCATGGACTTGTGTACCGGCTCAGGTTGCATCGCCATCATCATGGCCCACGAATTCCCCCACGCGGAAGTGGACGCCATCGACATCAGCGTCGATGCGCTGAACGTGGCCGAGCGCAATATCACCGATCACGGTCTGGAGCAGCAGGTCATTCCGATCCGCTCCGATCTGATGCGGGATCTGCCGGTCGGTGACAAGTACGATCTCATCGTCTCCAACCCGCCCTACGTGGACTCCGAAGACATGTCGGACTTGCCTGAGGAATTCCGCCACGAGCCCGAGCTCGCGCTGGCGTCGGGCTCCGATGGCCTCAAGCTCACCAAGCGCCTGTTGGCCAATGCCGCCGATTTCCTCAAGGATGACGGCGTGCTGGTGGTCGAGGTGGGCAACAGCATGATCCACCTGGAATCCCAATTCCCCGAAGTGCCCTTTACCTGGGTCGAGTTCGAGAACGGCGGTCACGGCGTCTTCGTGATGACCAAGGCCGAGCTCGAGCAGTACCAGCCTCATTTCGCGATTTACAAGAGCTAAGAGCAAGGAGCATCCATGGCAGGGAACAGTTTTGGACAACTCTTTCGGGTCACCACCTTCGGCGAGAGCCACGGCCTGGCGCTGGGCGCCGTGGTCGACGGCTGCCCGCCGGGGCTGGAGATAAGCGAGGCGGATCTGCAAGTGGATCTGGACAGGCGCAAGCCCGGTACCTCCCGCTACACCACCCAGCGCCGCGAGGCGGACGAGGTGAAGATCCTGGCCGGGGTGTTTGAGGGGCGCACCACCGGTACCTCCATCGGGTTGATGATCGAGAACCAGGATCAGCGTTCCAAGGACTACTCCGACATCAAGGACCTGTTCCGCCCGGGCCACGCCGATTACACCTACCACCAGAAATACGGTCAGCGTGACTACCGGGGCGGCGGCCGCTCCTCGGCGCGGGAGACCGCCATGCGGGTCGCGGCGGGGGCCATTGCCAAGAAGTACCTCAAGCAGATGCACGGCATCGAGATAGTGGGTTTTCTCTCCCAGCTTGGCCCCATCAAGGCCGAGACCTTCGATGCGAGCCAGATCGAGCAGAACCCCTTCTTCTTCCCGGATGCGGGCAAGCTGGAGGCCCTCGACGAATACATGCGGGCGCTCAAGAAAGAGGGCAACAGCATAGGCGCCAAGGTGCAGGTCATCGCCCGCAACGTGCCGGTGGGCCTGGGTGAGCCGGTGTTCGACCGGCTCGACGCCGACATTGCCCACGCCATGATGGGCATCAATGCGGTGAAAGGGGTCGAGATCGGCGACGGTTTCGCGGTGGTGGAGCAAAAAGGCTCGGAGCATCGCGACGAGATGACCCCGACCGGCTTTGCCAGCAACCATGCGGGCGGCATCCTGGGCGGCATCTCCTCTGGGCAGGATATTGTGGTGAGCATGGCGCTCAAGCCCACCTCCAGCATCACTGTGCCGGGCAAGACCATCAATACCAGCGGTGAGGCCACCGAGATGATCACCAAGGGTCGCCACGATCCCTGCGTCGGCATCCGCGCCGTGCCCATCGCCGAGGCCATGCTGGCGCTGGTGCTGATGGATCACCTGCTGCGCCATCGCGCCCAGAACATGGGTGTGCATACCCAGACTCCGCTGCTGCGCTGATCTCGGTGCCGGGCACTCGGCCGATCATGCTGCACGACAAAAAAAGGCGACCCCAGGGTCGCCTTTCTCATTGTGTATTGTCGCGTATTGTCATCAGGACGCGGGCTGGCCCAAGGTGTCATCATCCGGTGTCTGGCTGCCATCGAAGCGGCAGACGGGTGGGGCAAAGGCCGCGTCCGGCGCCGGGAGGTCGGCGATGGCGGCGTCGATGCGGGCGAGCTCGGACTCGCTCACCGCATCCCTGGCAAACATCAGGCTGACCGGTTGCCGATGCAGCAGCAACTGGCAGTGGATGTACTGACTGGCCCCCAGCTGTGTCAGCCGATAGTTGGCGTATTGCCACTCCATGATGACGCCGTCCAGACGCCGGGCCAGCAGCAGTTCGATCAGCCGCTCGTCCGAGTTGTATTCGGTGGCGAACCTGAGGGCCGGGCAGGCCGCCGTCAACGGGGCAGGGCGGGTGCCGCGCAGCTTGCCAAGGCGCAGTTGCGTCTGCCCGCACAGATCGGTGAGGCGACGGATCCCTTGCCAGCGATCCACGTGGCCCGGGATGGGGGCGTTGCTCAGCAGCACGAAGCTGGCGCGCCTGTAGGGGGCCGAGAAGCGGGCGAACTGGCGCCGCTGCGGGGTCTCTAGTGCCCCCATGGCCAGATCCAGCTGCTGCTGCTCGATCAGGTGCAGGGCCCGGGCCCAGGGCAGGTTGCGAAACTGGGGGGTCAGACCCGCCTTGTGCAGGATCTGGCGAGTCAGGGTGACATCCAGGCCGGTCAGCTCGTTCTTCTCATCGAGCTGGCTGAAGGGGGGCCAATGGTTCCAGGCCACCGAGAGATCAGCCGGGGCGGCCAGCGATGACTGGCTCAGGCCCAGCATCAGCAGCAGGCAGCCGTCTCGCAGCCTGCGCCTGATGGCACCCGGTTCGCGTCTTGTCATGCCTGTGAGCCTCCTTGCGCCCTGATGACAGGAGAATATACCCATCTAGCACCGATTTGGCATCAGCGGCCGCTTGAAAGGGCGCCATTTCTTTGCGTTGCCGAGGCAGTCAGGATTTTTTCCCGCCGTGCTGGGAGGAGGGTCACATTTTTCTCGTGTAACAGGGCCAACTCCGTTAGACTGCGCCTCTATTCTTTCCCCTTTGCTCTGCTCCCCGGGGAAATCGTTGTTTTCTCAATAGGCCCAGAACTTGTGAGATGGCATCGGCTCAGCAGAGGAGCCCCACCACAAATCCCCGGCGCCCCTATCCCTAGCAGGTAATTATGAGTTTTTCTTCCCTCGGTCTGGCCGAACCCTTGTTGCGTGCCGTTGCCGAGCAAGGCTACGACACCCCGTCTCCCATTCAGCTGCAAGCGATCCCCGCCGTTCTGGCTGGCCGCGACCTGATGGCGGCGGCCCAAACCGGGACCGGCAAGACCGCAGGCTTTACCCTGCCGATGCTGCAGCGTCTGATGGAGAGCAAGCGTAAAGTTTCTCCCAACCGGATCCGCGCCCTGGTACTGACCCCGACGCGTGAGCTGGCCGCCCAGGTGGGCGAGAGCGTGCGCAACTACGGCAAGCATCTGCCGATGCGCAGCCACGTGGTCTTCGGCGGTGTCAGCATTAACCCGCAGATGATGGCGACCCGCCGTGGTCTGGACGTGCTGGTGGCCTGTCCGGGTCGCCTGATGGATCTCTACAACCAAGGCGCCGTGCGCTTTGACGAGGTGGAAATCCTGGTGCTGGACGAAGCGGACCGCATGCTCGACATGGGCTTCATCCGTGACATCCGCAAGATCCTGGCCCTGATGCCGAAGCAGCGTCAGAACCTGCTGTTCTCCGCGACCTTCGCCGAGGAGATCCGCGAGCTGGCCACCGGCCTGCTCAACAACCCGGCGGTGATCGAAGTGGCCCCGCGCAACAGCACCGCCGAGCGTATCGAGCAGCTGGTACACCCCTGTGACAAGGCCAACAAGATCGCGCTCTTGAGCCATCTGGTCACCAGCAACGACTGGCAGCAGGTACTGGTGTTCACCCGTACCAAGCACATGGCCAACCGTGTTGCCGAGACCCTCGACAAGAACGGCGTCAGCGCCGCCGCCATCCACGGCAACAAGAGCCAGGGTGCCCGTACCCGTGCCTTGGCCGGTTTCAAAGATGGTAACGTCAAGGTGCTGGTCGCGACCGACATCGCCGCCCGCGGCCTGGACATCGACAAGTTGCCGCAAGTGGTCAACTTCGAGCTGCCCAACGTGGCGGAAGACTATGTGCACCGCATCGGCCGTACCGGCCGTGCCGGCGCCGCCGGTCACGCCATCTCCCTGGTCGCCGCCGATGAAGGCAAGCTGATCAAGGCCATCGAGCGTCTGACCAAGCAGAACATCAAGTGCGAGCAGGTGGCTGGCTTTGAAGCCTCCCGTGAGACGCTTGACAACATCGCCCGTGGCATTGGCGCGCCGCTGCGCAAAGAGCCGCGTGATCCGAGCGAAGAGCGCCGTGCGCCGCGTCCGCAAGGTCAGCGTCAGGGTGCCGGTCGTTCCGGCAATGCTGGCGGTGCGCGCACCGGCGGCAATGCGGGCAAGCCCAAGCCGCAAGGTGGACAGCGTCCGGCCGAGGGGGCCGCCAAGCCGGCCCAGGCCCGTCGTCCACGTCGCGCCAGCCACAACCAGTAAGCGGTTGAGGGTTCGCCCTCATCCTCCCACCGGTTGATAGAAAAAGCCCTGCCAGTTTGGCAGGGCTTTTCTGTGTGTGCCGTTCGCCGGGAGTCCGGCGTGTCAGACAGCCGCCTCAGCGGGCTGGCTTATCCGCCTTCACGCGCTGTTGTCGGCAAAACGCCCTGAGCGCGCCGAAGAGGGCGAGCAGTATCCCCATGAAGATGAACAGGAAGCCGATGGGCAACAAGCCGAACGGCTCATGCAGATAACCCTGGCTATCCACGTATGAGCCGATCAGCTGGAAGCTGATGAGGGAGATCACCCCGAGTGCCGTGAACAGCGCCGCCAATTTCATCATCATATTATCTCGTGGTCTTGGAAGAGGCCCCAGCCTGTCATGGCAGAGTGAAGTGAATGTGAAGTGGGGCTAAAGAGCATTTCAGCGGCAGACTGCCTGATGCGTTGGTCACAGCTATGGGGCAGACCCTGCCAGCGCCAGCATAGGCCTTGTGCGAGGTGTCAGCAGGAACGAAAAAGCCCCGCCAGGTTGGCGGGGCTTCTCTTTTTCCATCCAAGGGTGAGGATCAGAGCGCTGGCAGCAGCCCCAGGCTGACGCTCACCTGGACGCCGACGATCAGCACCCCCATGGCACCGGCCAGCCCCAGGGCCAGCACGCCACCCGGGGCGCGGTAGTGGTGCGCCTCGGCCCGCTTGCGGCTCTGCCACACCAGGGTCACCGGCAGCAGCACCGCCAGCACCGCCAGGGCGATGGCGGCATAGCCCAGCGCCATGATGAAGCCCTGCGGGAAGTAGAGCGCGAACAGCAGCGGCGGCACGAAGGTGATCATGCCGGTCTGGATACGGCCGCTGGCATTGTCCTTGCGGCGGGTCACCTTGGCCATAAAGTCGAACAGCCCCAGCGTCACCCCGAGGAAGGAGGTGGCCAGCGCCAGGTCTGCGAACAGGTGCATCGCCTGATTGAACGCCGGCCAGCTGACCAGGTTGCCGACGCTGGCCAGCAGGCTGTCGAGGGCCCCGCCGGTCTGGATCAGGGTCTGCTGACCGAGCAGCCCCAGGATGGCGACCTGCCACAGCACGTAGAGGATGAGGGGCAGGGCGGAGCCCCACACGAACACCCGGCGCAGCTGCTTGGGGCAATCGCCGAGGTAGAGCATCACGCTCGGAATGGAGCCGTGGAAGCCGAACGAGGTGAAGATGACCGGCAGGCCCGCCAGCAGCAGCCCCTGGCCGAGCGGCATGGAGAGCAGGTGCTGGCCCTCGGCGCGCGGCAGCAGCAGCGCCAGCACCCCTACCATGATCACCAATTTCACGGTGAACATCAGCCGGTTGAGGTAATCCACCTGCTTGGTGCCCACGCACACCATGCCGCCAAACAGCAGGGTGAAGGCCCAGGCCGCCTGCTCCTGGCTGACGGTGGTGCCGGCATCGGCCAGCGCCTGCGCCAGCAGGCTGCTGCCGCCGCTGATGTAGGCGGAGGCCAGCGAGTAGAACAGCATCAGGATGCAGAAGGAGGCGATGCGCTTGCCCCAGGGGCCTAGCAGGTGATCCGCCAGCTGGTGCAGGTACCACTTGCCGGTGTTGAGGCTGGCTTCCACCTGCAACATGGCGGTGAAGGCCATCAGCGCCCAGAGCCCGATCATCAAGAGCAGGGTGGCGGGGCCGCCGAGGGAGGAGGAGGCCAGCGGCAGGGCCAGCATGCCGGCGCCTATGGTGGTGCCGGCAATCAACAGGGTACAACCCAGGGTTTTGGTGTTCATGTGTCCATCCGAGATCAGAGAAAGAGTGCCAGAAGCAGGGTCAGGAGGCGCCTCCGGGGCTGAGGCCGGAGGCTAGCAATATCGGAGTGGACGCATCGTTACGAAAAACCGCTCGTTTGTAAAAGATGGTTGCCACGTTAGCGGATCAAAATAGCGGAGACAAGCCTATTACGGCAGATCTTGTACTATGAGGTGGCAATAAGTGGAAATAAAAGATGACAGAAAACGGGATTCTTTGGTGAAAAAGCGCGCCGACGGCGGTTGCCGCCGGCGCGGGGGCCTCAGCGGCGACGCTTGAGGGTGCGGCTGATGTAGTGCAGGCCGCAGTGGTATTCGCCGTTGATGGCCTTGAGCGCGAGGGCGAGCGCCTGGCTGGCCAGGGCGTCGTGCTGCTGGGGCAGGGAGTTGATGCCGAAGGGGAGAAAGTCGAGCAGGCGATCGTCACCGAAGGTGGCCATGGCGAGCCGGCTCATGTCGGTCTCCTGCTCCAGCAGGTAGTCCAGCACCCCCTCCATCAATATGTAGGAGGTGGCGACCAGCGCCTCGGGCAGCTGACCGAGCCGCAGGTGCAGCTCCTTGATTAGCCGATAGCCCTCGATACGGGAGAAGTGCTCCCCCTCGCAGATGTGGGGCGTCAACTGTGACACGGCAGCTTGCTGAGCCAGCGCCTGCTCGAAGCCAGCTTTCCGCTCCTGGCTGATCGTGAGGCTGGGCAGCGCTGTGATCAGTGCCACATGCCGGATGGCCGGGGTGAGCAGGGAGGCGGTGAGATCGAAGCTCGCTTTCTGGTTCTCGCTCGCCACAGTGACGAAGTGATCGGCGGCCATGGCCCGATCGATGGCCAGGATCTGGACGCCATGGGCCTGCTGCTGCAGGTAGAAGGGATCCTCCGGCGGCAGGCAGCTCGCCACCAGCAGCGCATCCACATGGCGGCTGACCAGCATCCTGGCCAGCTCCTTCTCGGTATCCGCCTCATCTTCCGAGCAGACGATCAGCAGCTGATAGCCCTGCGCCCGCGCGCCCTGCTCGAGCCGCTTGGCGAGCTTGGCATAACTGGCGTTCTCGAGATCCGGCAGGATGAACCCCAGGGTGCGGGTCTGGCCACCGCGCAGGGAGGCGGCGCGGCTGTCCGGTTGATAGTTGTGGGCATTGACCACCGCCATCACCTTGTCACGGGTGGCCTGGCTGATGCGGTATTGATCGGCCTTGCCGTTGATCACATAGCTGGCGGTGGTGCGCGAGACACCGGCGAGGGCGGCGATTTCATCCAGTTTCATCATCTTGGCTCTGTTTGAGTTGCAAGGTCCGCGACGACCCAGGGTAGGGACACCGAAAAGTGTGCGCGGGATCATATCATTGAAAAGCACTCGGCGTCGGCACTTGAACAATCAGCTGAAACGATTCAGTCTGAGTGTAAGTGAAACGATTCAGCTTGTCAGCAGGCAATGGGTGACCGGGGTTGAAAAGCCGCCCTGGATCACCGAAGGACGCAATCCAGTCTATTGTCAGCAGGCAAATTACCCGAGTGTTAAGCCGGACCGCCAGCAGGCGAGGCCGGCACCTGATGGAGAATCTCTATGTTGAAGTTGGCGCAGCAGCAGATCCTGCTGGGGCAATCGGTGGCGACCAAGGCGGATGCCATCGCCCTGCTGGCAGGCAAACTGACCGAAGCGGGTCTGGTGGAAGCGGGCTATGTGGACGGCATGCTGGCCCGGGAGGCGCAGCACGCCACCTACCTCGGCAGCGGCATCGCCATTCCCCATGGCACCACGGACACCCGTCATCTGGTCAAACACACCGGCGTCATGGTGGCCCAGTTCCCCCAGGGCATCGAGTGGGACCAGGGGCAGATCGCCTACGTGGCCATCGGCATCGCCGCCAAATCCGACGAGCACCTGGGGATCCTGCGTCAGCTCACCCATGTGCTGGGTGACGAGCAGGCGGCGGCGCAACTGAAAACCGCCACCGATGCCGACACCATCATCAATATCCTCACCGGCGCGACCGCGGCCAAAGAGGTGCAATACCTGACCCTGGCGGACTTCCCGGCCGACGATCGCGACCAGCTGCTGCTGGGAGCCGCCGCCCGCGCCAAGTCCGCCGGCTGGGGGGAGGCCGCCATGGTGACTTCCTTGCTGGCCAGCGAGCCGGCCTACCTCGGCGAGGGGATCTGGCTGGCCCGCACGCCAGCCATCCAGACCGGTTGGGTACTGGCGACCCCGAGCACGCCACTGCAGGCAGGGGAGTTGCCGGTCGGCGCCCTCTTGCTGCTCTGCGCCAGCGATGCCAGCCATCTGCCCCAGCTGGATAACCTGGCCAGGTTGGCTGCCGCCGGCCAGCTCGAGACGCTCGCGGGCAGCGACGGATTGGCCATGCTGCAATCGGGCCCGGCCAGCGGTCTCTCAGAGACCTTCACCATCATCAACCCCCATGGCCTGCACGCCCGCCCGGGCGCCATGCTGGTCAAGGTGGCCAAGGAGTTTGCATCCGACATCCGGGTGGCGAACCTGGATGGCAGCGGCGAAGCCGTCTCCGCCAAGAGCCTGATGAAGGTCATCGGCCTTGGTGTCAAGTGCGGTCACCGTCTTGCGTTCCGTGCCGAAGGGGCGGATGCCGAGGCGGCCCTCAAGGGGATAGGCGAAGCCATTGCCGCCGGTCTGGGCGAGGGGGCACACTGATGGACATAGTGACCATCACCCTCAACCCAGCGCTGGATCTCACCACCCGTCTGGGCACCATGAGCCTGGGGGAGGTGAACCTGGTGAGCGAGGCTTCCTTGCGCGCTGCGGGCAAGGGGATCAACGTCGCCATGGTCCTGAAAGATCTCGGCCGTGACGTGGGCCTGACCGGCTGGCTCGGCGAGGATAACCAGCAGAGCTTCGTCTCTCTGTTTGCCGAACGCTCACTGGCCGATCACTTCGTGCGCGTGGCGGGCAGCACCCGTATCAACGTGAAGATCTCCGAGCAATCGGGTCGAGTCACGGATCTCAATCTGCCGGGGCTTGACGTGCACCAGGCGGAAGTGGCCGCGCTGGAGGCCGAGATAGAGAAACTGGCGCCGCGCGCCGACTGGTTCGTGCTGGCGGGCAGCCTGCCCAAGGGGGTCGAGCCTGGCTACTGCGCCAAGCTCATCAGCCTGCTCAAGGCCAAGGGCAAGCAGGTGATCTTCGATTGCAGCGGCGCGGCCCTGAGCGAGGGCATCAAGGCGGCGCCGACCCTGGTCAAGCCCAATCTGGAAGAACTCAGCCAGTGGGCAGGTCGCCCCATCGAGACCCTGAGCGATCAGTCCGACTGTGCCCGCGCCCTGCAGGCCGCCGGTATCCCCCATGTGGTGATCTCCAATGGCGCCGACGGACTCATCTGGTTTGCGCCCGATGCCGTTTGGCAGGCCATTCCGCCGCGCATGCAGGTCGTCAGCACCGTCGGTGCCGGCGACTCCCTGGTGGCGGGGCTGGCCCATGGCCTCAGCCTCGGCTGGGCGCCGGAGCAGACCCTGCGCCTGGCCACCGCCGTCTCTGCCCTGGCGGTGAGCCAGGTGGCGGTCGGCTTTGACGATATCAAGGTACTCACCCCCTTACTCGAGCAGGTGCGCGTGCAGCGTCTGGATGACCTGGCACCGGCTCAATCCAATCCCCTTTCGATGACACACTCAGGAGATGCCCAATGAAAGCAATTCTGGTTACGGCTTGCCCGGCGGGCATTGCCACCAGCTTTCTCGCTGCAAAACGGATAGAACAGCAGGCCAAGCTGGTGGGCTGGGAGCTCAGACTCGATGTCGGCTCCAGCGTCCAGCCCCGGCAGGCGCCCTCGGCCGATAAAATCGCCGCCGCCGACCTCATCCTGGTGGTGGCCAGCGGTCCGGTGGATCTCGCCGCCTATGACGGCAAGCGCCTCTATCAGGGCAGCATGGATCTCGCCCTGCAGGATCCGGCCGCCGTGCTGGCCGCCGCCGAGCGCGAGGCCAGCCTCTATCGTCATCAGGCTGCTGCTGTTGCAGCCAAGCCTGCGGCGAGCAAGCCTGACACGGCCAAGCGCATAGTCGCGGTCACCGCCTGTCCGACCGGGGTGGCCCACACCTTTATGTCGGCGGAAGCGCTGGAGACCATGGCCAAACAGCTGGGTCATCAGATCCGCGTCGAGACCCAGGGCTCGGTCGGTGCCCAGAATGCCCTGACCGCGGAGGAGATCGCCGCCGCCGATCTGGTGTTCCTCGCCACCGACATCGAGGTGGACATGGCCCGCTTCGATGGCAAGCCGGTCTATCACACCAGCACGGGGGCGGCCCTCAAGAAGACCCGCGCCGAGCTGGACAAGGCGTGGACTGAGGCAAAAACCTATCGCCACAGCGGCGCCGCCGCGGCCAAGAAGGAGGAGAAGGCGGGCCCCTACAAGCACCTGCTGACCGGGGTCTCCTTCATGCTGCCCATGGTGGTGGCCGGTGGCCTCATCATCGCCATCTCCTTCATCTTCGGTATTGAAGCGTTCAAGGAGCCGGGCACCCTGGCCGCCGCCCTGATGCAGATCGGCGGCGGCTCTGCCTTCGCCCTGATGATCCCGGTGCTGGCCGGTTACATCGCCTACTCCATCGCCGACAGGCCGGGCCTGGCGCCCGGCATGATCGGCGGTATGCTGGCAAGTTCACTGGGCGCCGGCTTCCTCGGTGGCATAGTTGCCGGCTTCCTGGCCGGTTACAGCGCCAAGTACCTGAGTGACAAGGTGCGTCTGCCGGTCACTCTGGAGGCGCTCAAGCCCATCCTCATCATACCGCTGGTGGCCAGCCTGTTTACCGGCCTGGTGATGATCTACGTGGTGGGCGGCCCGGTCGCTGGCATCATGAGTGCCATGACCGAATTCCTCAACAACATGGGCTCCGCCAACGCCGTGCTGCTGGGGGTCATCATCGGCGCCATGATGTGCTTCGACATGGGGGGGCCGGTCAACAAGGCGGCCTACGCCTTCGGGGTCGGCCTGCTGGCCTCCAAGACCTATGCCCCCATGGCGGCGGTGATGGCCGCCGGCATGGTGCCAGCCCTGGGGATGGGGATCGCCACCTTCCTGGCCCGCACCAAGTTCATCAAGGCGGAGCAGGAAGCGGGCAAGGCCTCCTTCGTGCTGGGACTCTGCTTCATCTCCGAGGGGGCCATCCCGTTCGCCGCCAAGGATCCGATGCGGGTCATCCCGGCCTGCATGGTGGGCGGTGCCCTGACAGGTGCGCTCTCCATGCTGTTCGGTTGCGAGCTGGTGGCGCCCCACGGCGGCCTGTTCGTGCTCTTCATCCCGAACGCCATTAGCCACGTGTTCATGTACATCCTGGCCATCACGGCCGGCTCGCTGGTGACCGGGGTCGCCTACGCCATGCTCAAGCGCGGTGAGGCGCAAGCCAAGCTGGCGACGGCCTGATGACTCACGAGTGAAAAAATAGAGAATGAACAAGGCGGCCCGCGGGCCGCCTTTTTTGTTGATGGTGTCCCGTCCTGAATATGGTTTACACCTTTCCCCCAATAAATGGAGAACCCGATGGGACAAGGTGTGAAACGGACACAGCGCGATTACTCGCTGACTTTTAAATTAGCCGTGGTCGAGCAGATTGAAAAAGGCGAGCTCACCTACAAACAGGCTCAGGCCCGATATGGCATTCAGGGCCGCTCCACCGTTCTGGTATGGTTGCGTCAACATGGTCGGCAAGATTGGAGCCTGGGGGCTTCTGCGCGCGCCGACAGGAGTATCACCATGCCTGACCCCGACAACCAGACGCCCGAACA
>NZ_JAKZFK010000034.1:0-42137 GCF_022549315.1 Aeromonas sp. MR16
GCGGCTTCACCGCCGACGGCGACAGCTGGGACTACGCGGTGAGCAATGCCGCCACCCAGTTCCTGGCGGCCGGCGAGACGGTCACCTTCAGCTATGACGTGACCGTGACCGACAACGACGGCGGCAGTGCCACCGAGACGGTGACCATCACCCTCCAGGGCACCAACGATGCAGCCGTCATCACCGGCACCGGCACTGCTGCTGTCGCCGAAGATACCGCCCTTGTTGCTGGTCAACTGGTGGCAAGTGGAGATCTGGATGCGACGGATGTAGATAGCGCCGCTACATTCACGGTACAGACCAATGTGGCCAGCGCCTATGGTCTCTTCTCTATTGATGCGAGCGGTGCCTGGAGTTACAAGGCGGACAATACGCACGCTGCGATACAGCAACTGTCCAATGGCGGAACACTGACGGATACGATCGTCGTCTCGACGGCCGATGGCACAACGCACAACGTGGTGATCACCATCAACGGCACCGCCGATGCCTCGGTTATCATTGCGCCGGACAACCTGCAGTACGATCCGGATTCGGGGGATCAGACGCCGTTCAATCGGCTCATGTTTGTCGATGCTGACACCACCGGCTCGGTGACGGTGACCATCACTCGTACCAGTGGTGACAGCAGCTTCAGCGTGACCGGTGCGCCTTCGGGTGGGACGGCAGTGGGGGGCAATAACGCAACGATCACGGGCACCATCGCCAATATCAACGCCTGGCTTGCTGGCAACAATCTCACCCACGATAGCAATGGTAATGATCCGGATACCTTCACCATCGCCATCAACTCGGGTGGCAGTATCAGCAGTTACGTTGTCAGCGAAGCGACATTCACCAGTACCGGCAACGCGGACACCAACAACTATGCAGGGGTCAATGTGCTCGCGCCCACGCTCAATGCGGGGAGTGGCGGTGACACCGTCTATACCAGCTGGAGCCATGTAGGTGCGGCGGCGACCAATTATACGGATGACTTTGTCACTGGCACGGACACCATCTATCTCAACTTTACGGCCACCCAGCTGCAGGAAATCCTGACGAACGCCACGACGCGCGACGATCTGCAGACTTTCCTGTTCAATGCCGATGGCAATGATCTGAACTTGGATGCGACCAGCTGGAATGCCACCGTCAGCCCAAGCGGTTACTTCGAGGTTGCAAATATCGGCCTGGCCAATGTCTGGTCGACCCGGGATACAGTGACCCCGTCGAACAACTATCTCGACATCAATACAACCTGGAAGGGCGTCATCGCGGCCAACAGCGGTGGTACGGGTGAGATCCTCGGCCTGACCGGTACGGCCAGCGCGGAAATGATCATCGCCAGTGGGGCTGGCACGGTTTCCGGTCTGGCTGGCAATGACGTACTGGTGGCGCAGAACAGCGGCAATACCCTGGATGGTGGCGCTAATAATGACCTGCTGTTGGGTGGCACCGGTGCAGATGTGCTGATCGGTGGTGCCGGGGGCGATATGCTGGCTGGCGGCGGTGGGGCTGACACCTTCAAATGGGGAGCCGAGGCCGCTGGCGTTGCGAATGCGGACATCATCGCCGACTACAACTTCACCGAAGGTGACAAACTCGACCTCTCGTCCCTGCTGACCGGCTTCCAGGCGGGCGCCGATGTGGCCAAGTTTGTCAAACTGTCGGTGTCGGGTGAAAACCTGTTGGTGTCGGTGGATACGACGGGCAGTGGCAATTTCGCCAGTGGCCAGACCTATACCCTGATCGGTGCCAACGCGCAGGGTGCGATGCCGGTGAAGGTAGTCTTCGGCGGCTACGACCATATTCTGTCTGTCGATAGCAGCGCACCGGCAGCACCTTCGGTGCCCGATCTGCAGGTGGCTTCCGACTCCGGCTTGTCGAGCACGGACAACATTACCAGTGACAATACACCCACCGTCAGTGGCACAAGTGCCGAGGCCGGGGCCACGGTTACGCTCTACGATACCAACGGCACCACGGTATTGGGCACGACCATTGCCGCGCTGGATGGTAGCTGGACCATCACCAGCAGCACGCTGACCAGCGGCGCACATACGCTGACAGCCAAAGTGACCGACTGGGCGGGTAACATCAGCCCGGCCTCGGCGGGGCTCGTAGTGACCATAGATACCAGCGTGGCCGCCCCCGTGGTCAGTGCGGTCACTGCGGATAATGGCAGCAGTGGTACGGATGAGATCACCAACGACACCACCTTGGTCATCAACGGCACGGCCGAAGCCAACAGCAGCGTCCAGGTGTTCCGCGATGGCGTCAGTATCGGCACCACCACGGCCAATGGCTCGGGCAACTGGAGCTTCGATCACACCGGCACCACGCTGGCCCAAGGCAACTACAACTTCACCGCCCAGGCTACCGATGTGGCAGGCAACCTGAGTGTCGTTTCCGCCGCACTGCCGGTGACTGTGGATACCAGTGCACCCACCGTCAGTGCGATCGTCAACCAGACCCCGGCAACGGCCATCACCAACGCGGACAGCCTGACCTTCCGCGTGACCTTCGGCGAGGCCGTGGCCAATGTGTCCACTGGCGATTTCACGGTAAATGGCACGACAGCGACGGTCACCGGGGTTTCGGCCATCAATGCCAATACTTACGACGTGACCATTTCCGGTGGCAATCTGGCCAGCCTGAACGGGACCGTCACCCTGGGCTTCGCCGGCGGCCAAAATATCACTGATATCGCCGGCAACGCCCTGACCGCCACCACGCCAACGGGCGCCAATAACAACAGCTATACGCTCGACAACACGGCAGCGGCGCCGACTGCGCTCAACCTGGCGGCAGCGGACGATAGCGGGTCGAGCAATAGCGACAACCTCACTCAGAACACCAGCGCGCTGACCATCGATGGTGCGGGAGAAAACGGCGCAACCGTCACCGTCTTCCGTGACATCGACAACGATGGCGCCATCGATGCTGGCGAGAGTCTGGGTACTGCGACGGTAGTAGGAGGTGTGTTCAGCCTGGATGTCTCGCTGGCGGCGGGCAACCACAACATCCGTGCGATCCAGACGGATGTCGCCGGTAATACCAGTGCCGCCTCGGCCTCGGGGGCGCTGAATATCACGGTCGATACCAGTGTGGCCGCGCCGGTGGTGAACAATGTGACCGCCGACAATGGCAGCAGCGGCACGGATGAAATTACCAACGACACCACACTGATCATCAACGGTACGGCCGAAGCCAACAGCAGCGTCCAGGTGTTTCGCGATGGCGTCAGTATCGGCACCACCACGGCCAATGGCTCGGGCAACTGGAGCTTCGATCACACCGGCACCACGCTGGCCCAAGGCAACTACAACTTCACCGCCCAAGCCACTGATGTGGCTGGTAATGTGAGTGCAGTGTCGGCAGCATTGCCCGTCACTATCGACACGACGGCGCCAACGCAAACGGCCCTGATCAGCACGGTGACCGACAACGTCAGCCCTGTTACTGGCACGCTGACCAGCGGCGGTAGCACCAACGACACCTCGTTGGCACTGGCTGGCACCTACACCGGTACCCTGGGTGCAGGCGAAGTGGTTGCGGTCTATGACGGTGCAACGCGTCTGGGCACGGCTACCGCCTCGGCAGGCAGTTGGACATACGCGGACAGCACGCTCGCCAATGGCGACAGTGTCAGTTACACCGTGCGGGTTGAAGATGTGGCAGGCAATCAGGGCACGGCGTCTGCCGCCTTCACTACCACGATCGACATGACGGCGCCAACGCAAACGGCCGTGATCAGCACGGTGACCGATAACGTCAGCCCTGTTACTGGCACGCTGACCAGCGGTGGTAGCACCAACGACACCTCGTTGGCGCTGGCCGGTACCTATACCGGTACCCTGGGCGCAGGCGAAGTGATTGCGGTCTATGACGGTGCAACGCGTCTGGGCACGGCTACCGCCTCGGCAGGCAGCTGGACGTACACGGACAGCACGCTTGCCAACGGCGACAACGTTAGCTACACGGTGCGGATCGAAGATGCGGCGGGCAACCAGGGCACGGCGTCTGCCGCCTTCACCACCACGATCGACACCTTATCCCCGACGGCAACCTTGAACATTACCGCTATCAGTACGGACAGCGGCATATCGAGTAGCGACTTCATCACCAATGACACCTCATTGACCGTGTCGGGTAGCAACATGGCGCTGGGCAGCGGCGAAAAAATCCAGATCAGCAGCGATGGAGGAACGAACTGGACCGATGTGACGCAAAACACGAGCACAAGCTGGAGTCTGATTGACGGCATCTCGCATGGCAGCAACTTTACCTATCAGGCGCGGGTGGTAGATGCTGCCGGTAACGTCGGCAACACGGACAGTCAGGCCGTGACCATCGACACGAACGCACCGACAGGGACGGCAACGATCAGCACTGTGACGGACAACGTGCTCCCCGTCACCGGAACGCTGGCGAACGGGGCGAGCACCAATGACACCACGTTGGCGTTGACTGGCACATCTACCCAAGGCAGCGGCCAAGCGATAGGAATATTTGACGGTGGGGTCTTGATTGGTACGACCACTACGACCAGTGGTGGCGCCTGGAGCTTTACCACTTCGGCGCTGGTCGAGGGCGCGCACAGCCTGACTGCCGCACTGATCGATACCGCCGGCAACGGGAATCTATCGGCCGCCTTTGGCGTGACGGTGGATACCACTGCGCCGGCCTCGCCGAGCATCACCCTCGTGACCGACAACGTCGGCACCATCCAGGGCGACGTGGCAGATAATGGCTTTACCAACGACACGAGCTTGGTTGTACGGGTCAGCTTGAGCGGGACTGGGGCGCTGGCTGGCAACACGGTGCAGCTGTCCAATAACACGACTGCGCTGGGCGGGGCGGTGACGTTGTCGGGCGCTAACATCACCAACGGCTATGTCGACATCACAACACCAGCGTTAACGAACGGGACGAGTTACAACCTGCGGGCGGCGGTGACTGACACTGCTGGTAACGCGGGCGCACTATCGGCGAGTGGAGCCCGCGATATCACTGTCGATACAGCGGCGCCGGCGGTCACAGGAGGACTAGGCAATCTTTACAGCAATACTGACAATTTGTTTACATTATCGGGGGTGACTGATGCTACTGGGGTTGCATCAGTGAGCGTTCACGATAACGGCAATGATGTTGCAGATTTCAGTTTGTCGCTGAGTTCTGGCTCCGCTACCAATGGGACATGGACGGCATCGGGTAACCGAGACGCCATGAACGGAAATAGCGTTACCATAACCCTGACGGATATGGCGGGGAATGTCAGCACAATAACAGGCACTGCGCCTGCAGGCACTGCTGGGGAACCTATCCACCTCGCGCTGGCTGCACCTGCAGGTCATGCGGATGTTGTGATGCTGACCATTGCTGGCGTTCCCCAAGGCTGGACTCTGAGTGAAGGCACCGACAATGGCGACGGCACCTGGACTGTGGTCACTGACGATCCGAGTAGCCTGACGGTGACCACTGCCGCGGACTTCGCCGGGGCCATGGTCTTGCCGGTGCACATGAGCTGGACCAACGCCGACGGCAGCACAGGCAGCAGCACAGTGCTGGACAACGTCGAAGCCTACGCCCCCGGCTCGCCGATCTTCGCCCTGTCGCAGGACGACAATCTCAGCGGTTCCGCTGGCGCGGACACCTTCGTGTTTGCCCAGCCCATCGCCCACAACCAGGTCTACGGCTTCGATGTGGCGGCCGACAGGCTCGATCTGATTGGCTTTGGTGCGGGTCTGGACTTCGCCAGCCTGCAGATTGCCGACGATGGTCAGGGGAATGCGGTCGTCACCCTGGGGCCGGACTCCAGCATCACCCTGCGCGGGGTGGATAGCACGGCTTTGAGCGCGGCCAACGTCGTGTTCGACCTGGCGCCGGAGCTGAGCAACGCCGGTGAGATGGTCATCCACGACGGCGCCATGTTGCCGCTGGGGGGCTTCCTCGACAACAGTGGCCGCGTCGTCCTCGACTCCCACGGCCAGACCACCCGTCTGGAGGTGCTGGTCGAGCACCTGACCCTCCGCGGCGGTGGTCAGGTGGTGCTGTCCGACAATCCGAACAACCTGATCGTCGGCAGTTCATCCCAGGCTCGGCTGGTGAACGAGAACAACAGCATCTCGGGGGCGGGGCACATCGGCGCAGGTCAGATGGCATTGCTCAACGCCAGCCTGATCCTGGCCAACGGCCTGCATGCCCTGGAGCTCGACACCGGCAACAATGTCATCGGCAACAGCGGCACCCTGGAGTCGACGGGGGCGGGGGGCATGACGGTGGCCAGTGCGGTGGAGAACAGCGGACATCTGTGGGCCAACGGCGGTGATCTGCGCCTGTTGGGGGATGTGACGGGCAGCGGCAGCGCCACCATAGACGGCGATGGGACCCTCTCCTTCGCCGGTGCGGCCCATATTGGCAGCCTGGCCTTCCACGGTGATGGGGCCGGTACCCTGGTGGTCGGGGCGGATGAGGCGGCATCCCTTGGTACCATCCTGGGTCTGGAACAGGACGATGAATTGCTGCTCGGCGATCTGATCCTGGGTGCCGATACCCGACTCAGTTACAGCGCCAATGCCCATGGCACCGGTGGCCTGCTGACGGTGACCGACGGGGTGCAAAGCGCCGAGCTCCATCTGCTTGGCCACTACTCGGAGGGGGACTTCCTGCTGACGGACGATGCCGAGGGCGGTGTGCGGGTCGGGTATGGTGGCGCTTCCAGCGGGACTCTGATCGGCACCCTGCAAGATGACGATCTGCAGGGGGGAGCTGGCAACGACATCCTGGCCGGCAGGGCGGGCAGTGACGCCCTGCACGGTGGTGGTGGCGCCGATAGCTTCGTCTGGTTGCAGGGAGACACACACGCAGGCGAGGTGACCAGGGACTATGTTGCGGACTTCAATCAGGGGGAAGGTGACCGGCTGGATCTGAGCGATCTGCTTGACCACGATGGCAGCAAGTCGGTGGACGATCTGAAGAGCCTGCTCTCCATGGTGCAGGATACCGATGGCATCCATCTGCAGGTAAAGGACACCACGACCCATCAGGTGACGCAGGATATAGTGCTGGCGAATCATACCTTCGGCTCGATGACGGGAGATTCGAACAGCACGGCATCCCAGGTGCTCGATTACATGCTGACCAACCACAGGCTCGACATCGACAACCCCTAGGCTAGAGAGGGGCGGGGATCCCGTCGCTACTCCGATGGCCAGTCTGAGCCACAACCCGGCAACTAATAATTGCCGGGTTGTTTCTTTTCTATGCGGGAGCGCCATGACTCCCATCACGCGCTGTGGAGTGAATGCCAGCGAGCCTTGGTTTTCTCTCACCGGATGCGAGACGCCGAACAAGTCAGTTGCGGGCGGTCAAGCCAAGGAGGGTTGGCTTGGCGGGCAGATTAGGGCTGGCAGGTAAAGTCACATTGCTGGCATTCGAGTGGCTCGAACTCGCTATCAAGGTGCCGATGGAGGAGAGGGTTGTGCTCTGGCGCTTTTCCAGCTCTTGTCATTGGTGGCTCCCTTGGCACGGGGAGTTGTTGGAATGCGAACCTCGCCGAATGACGTCCGGGTCGGCTCCTTCTCTGGCATGAGCCCGAGCGTCAAAAACAAAAAACCGGCACTGGGCCGGTTTTTGATCGTGCGACAAAGGGTGCACGCGGTCAGTCAGACTGACGGCTGTTGGCTGCGAGCAGCGCAAAAAGAATAATGGGGTGGCTGATGGGGCTCGAACCCACGACAACCGGAATCACAATCCGGGACTCTACCAACTGAGCTACAGCCACCACTGAAATTGGCCGTTAATGTGTGCTTTAAAAGCCCTCACATTAATGGCGCGCCCTGCAGGATTCGAACCTGCGACCCACGGCTTAGAAGGCCGTTGCTCTATCCGACTGAGCTAAGGGCGCTCTGTATCGAGGAGTCCTGGGGACTTCCCGATGAACCTGGTCGGTGATAAAGGATTCGAACCTTTGACCCTCTGGTCCCAAACCAGATGCGCTACCGGGCTGCGCTAATCACCGAAATTTCACTGTCCAGCATACCGATAGCGGTACCACTGGGCAACGGGCGGGCATCATACCCAAGCGGTAAACGCAGCGTCAATGACTTTTTCCGCCAGTAAATTCAAATGCCTACTTATTGCCCGCCAGGCGAGAGCCGCTAACACCCGCGCCAAAAAAATGCGACAATGCGCGCAGTTGAACACAGGATGAGTGAAGAACGATGTCTGCCAAAATCATTGATGGAAAACAGGTTGCGCAAACGATTCGCAGCCAGGTCGCCGCACAGGTCCAACAGCGTGTCGCGTTGGGCAAACGGGCTCCTGGACTGGCGGTGATCCTGGTGGGGCTGGATCCGGCGTCCCAGGTCTATGTCGGCAGCAAGCGTCGTGCCTGTGAAGAGGTGGGTTTTGTCTCCCGCTCTTACGATCTGAGTGCCAACACGAGTCAGGAAGAGTTGCTGGCCCTGATCGACAGGCTCAATGAAGATAGCGAGGTGGACGGCATTCTGGTGCAACTGCCCCTGCCGGCCCATTGCGACACCACCCAGCTGCTCGAGCGCATTCGCCCCGACAAGGATGTGGATGGCTTCCATCCCTACAACGTGGGCCGTCTGGCCCAGCGCATCCCGGCGCTGCGCCCCTGTACCCCCAAGGGCATCATGACCCTGATCGAGGCGACCGGGGTCAAGACCCACGGTCTGCATGCGGTGGTGGTCGGTGCCTCCAATATCGTGGGTCGCCCCATGACCCTGGAGCTGCTGCTGGCGGGTTGCACCACCACCACTTGCCATCGCTTCACCCAGGATCTGGAGGCCCAGGTGCGCCGCGCCGATCTGCTGGTGGTGGCGGTGGGCAAGCCGAACTTCATCCCGGGGGAATGGGTCAAGCCCGGCGCCCTGGTGATCGATGTGGGCATCAACCGCCTGGCCGATGGCTCCCTGGTGGGTGACGTGGAGTTTGAGACGGCGCGCAATCACGCGGCCTTCATCACGCCGGTACCGGGTGGGGTCGGCCCCATGACGGTGGCCAGCCTGATGGAGAACACCCTGAGCGCCTGTCAGGACTACCACGACGCCTGAGGCGTGTCGAGGGGGCGCTGAGCGAGCCGATCCGTCTCGACGAGGCATGCAATGAGGCTATTTGATATCGCTACATTGTGATTTTGTGAAATATAATAATGTAAATGCTATTTTGATTAGCATAAAAAAGGGAAGGCTGAGCCTTCCCTTTCTGTTTTCTGGGTCCCGGGCGGCAGTGCCGCCACCGGCGTGTCAGATCAGCGCCAGCGCCGCCGCCAGATCGGCGATCAGATCGTCTGCATCCTCCACCCCGATGCTGAAGCGGATGAGATCGTCGTTCACCCCGGCGGCGAGACGGCTCGTCTCGTCCATGGCGGCGTGGGTGGTGCTGGCCGGATGGCAGGCCAGGCTCTCGAGATCCCCGAGGCTTACCGCCTGCACGAACAGCTGCAGGTTGTCGAGCAGGGTAGCGCAGCGGGCAAAGCCCCCTTCCAGCTCTATGCTCACCATGCCGCCAAAGCCGCTGGCGAAGGCGCCGAGGGTGTCGTGACCCGGATGGCTGGCGAGCCCCGGATAGATCACCTTCTTCACCGCCGGGTGGGCGGCCAGGAACTCGGCCACCTTCTGGGCGTTGTGCAGATGGGCATCCATGCGCAGGGGCAGGGTCTTGACGCCGCGCTGCAGCAGATAAGCCTCCTGCGGGCCGATGGGGGAGCCGATGTGCTTGAGGGCCACGGTGCGGATGGACTTCATCAGGGCGTGGGAGCCGGCCACCACTCCGGCAATGATGTCGCCGTGCCCACCGAGATACTTGGTGCCGCTGTGCATGACGATGTCGATGCCAAGCTCCAGCGGACGCAGCAGATAGGGGGTGAGGAAGGTGTTGTCACAGACGCTGATGGCGCCGACCTTGCGGGCCGCCTGCACCACGATCCGCGGATCCACCACCTTGAGGGTGGGGTTGGTCAGCGTCTCGAACAGCACCACCTTGGTGGTGGGACTGATGTTGGCCAGCAGATCCTGATCGCTGTCATAGGCGGTGACCCTGATGCCGGCGCGGCTGAAGGTCTGCTTGAGGAAGGCATCGGTGCCGCCGTAGAGCGGGCCTATGTAGGCTACCTCGTCACCGCTGTCCGCCAGGGCATACAGGATGGCACTCACCGCCGCCATGCCGCTCGCCACTACCAATGCCTCGTCTGCCCCTTCCAGTGCCGCCAGTTTCTGCTCCAGCTCGGCGGTGGTAGGGTTGCCAAAGCGGCTGTAGATGAAACCCGGGGCCTGGCCCGCGAAACGCTCCTTGCCCGTCTGGGCATTGAAGTAGCTGAAGGTGCTGCTCTGGTAGAGGGGGGTGGTGAGGGCGCCGGTCTGGGGATCGATACGCTGGCCGCTGTGCACGCTCATGGTCTTGAATTTCATCGTCTTGCTCCGTCGTTGCCAGCGAGCTGGCGGATGTTCTCATGTCACTGTTGATGGGGCGAGGGTCTTGGCATCGCCCCTTGAGTCGGGATGGCAAAATGGGCCATCACCGCTGTATGTTCAGGCGGGCACGGCTTCCCGCCGCAGAGTGCCCTGCTCCTGTGAAGAAGGATAGTGGCGCGCCGCCACGTCCGGGTGGGAGCGCAGTCGGCCCTTGAGCACGTTCTCCCCCACCTGATAGAAGAGCGGGTTGGTCGGATCGCTCTCGGGCCCCAGCGCCTCGGCCGCGAGGGCCGGGGAGAGGGTCAGCAGCGGCACAGTGGCATCCAGCCTCGCCGCCATGAAGAAGGCGCAGGAGAGGCGCGAAACCCCGGGCGGCGGGCTCACGACCCGGTGCAGGGTCGCCTTGAGGTAGCCGTTGGAAGCCAGCTCCAGCAGCTCGCCGATGTTGACCACCAGGGCGCCCGGCAGGGGCGGTGCGGAGATCCAGCCGTTTGCCGTCTCCACTTCCAGGCCGGAGTGATCGTCCTGCATCACCAGAGTCAGGTAGCCCGGATCCTTGTGGGCGCCGACTCCCTGGTCGCTGCTGCCCACTTCCCGGCCCGGGTAGTGGATGAGTTTCATGTGCTGATAGGGGGCGCCGCGGATGCTGGCATCGAACACCTCCGCCGGCTGCTCCAGCACCTCGGCGAAGGCCGAGAGCAGGCCGAGGGTGATGTCGGTGAGGCGCGCCTGCCAGTCCAGCAGTTGCGCCTTCATCCCGGGCAGGGCGGCGGGCCACTGGTTGGGGCCTGTCAGTCGCTGCCAGGGCTGGTGCAGCGCCTCCGCGCCTATCGCCGCCTCCTCGCCCATGATATCGAACTGCTCGCGCCTGTCCGGTCTGGCCCGGGTCAGCTCGGCCCCCACCTGGTTGTAACCGCGAAAATGGGGGGAGTGCACCATCTGCACAGTGCGTTTCTCCTGCTCCGGCAGGGCGAAGAAGCGCGCCGCCAGTGCCAGGGTCTCTTGCTGCTGCGCCTCGCTCAGGCCATGGCCAGTCAGATAGAAGAAACCCACCTCCCGTGCCGCCTGGCCGAGCTTTGCCAGCATCTGGCGGCGAGCCTCGGGGGCGCCACTCAGGGCGGCATAATCGATGATGGGCAGTGATACGTTTTCCATGTGCATCTCCTCACGCGGTCAGATCCTGGGATCCTATCCCGCTATCGAATAGTGGTGCGCCGGCGGCGGCCTTGAGGCCGAACTCGAGCGGTAACCCACTGGCTTGAGGTGATACTACGATTTGGAGTTATAACGGCAAAACAACGAATTATTCTTAGTTATATACAAAAATCGAAATAGAAATCGAATACTGTTCGGGGATGGGTGGCTTGAGCGGCATCCATGGCCGTTTGACGGGCGATCCATTCGGGATGAGCCTGGCGCTGGACGCTTTGGCTGACAGGGGATGGACAGGCAGAGAAACCTGCTATAGGAGGCAAAAAAAAACGAGGGAGATATCATCCTCCCTCGTTTCTATGGTGTTTCTGGCTGCCCATGAAAGTTGATGTCCATGGGGCGGCGCGACGATCAGACGATCAGTAGCCCAGGGTGAAACGCTGGCGCAGGTGGGCCGGTTGCTCTACCTCGTTCATCACCCCGTCGGCCAGATCCCCGACCCTGATCCCGGCTGGCTTGTCGCCGCTAAACAGCACCTGATCGCCGCCGAGCAGGTAACCGCCGCGCTTCTCGCCGGGCTCGAGGAACACGGGCGGGGAGACGAAGCGCCAGTCGAGGGTGGTTTCACGGCGCAGGGCGGTGAGACCGTCGCGGGCCGCCAGGGCGCCCTGCTTCCACTCGGCCGGGAAGTCCGGGGTATCCACCAGCTGCACCCCGGGGGCGATTTCCAGGCTGCCGGCGCCGCCGATGACCAGCAGCCAGCTCTTCGCCGCCACGGCCGCATGGACGATGGCGTTGGCCCCCTTGAGGTACTGCTCATAGATGTCCGGCACGCTCCAGCCCGGGTTGTAGGCACTGATCACCCGATCGTGTCCCTTGAGTGCCTCGGCCAGGGCCTGAGGGTCCTGGGCATCTACGGCCACGGCGCGGACCTGGGGATGGGGCGCAATCTTGCCGACGTCGCGCACCAGGGCGGTGACGCTGTGACCACGGTCGATGGCTTCGTTGAGGATGGCTGCGCCGACAAAACCGCTGGCACCGATCAGGGCAATTTTCATGGGGATTCTCCTTCACTGTTGGAATGAGGCTATCCTACGCCCCCGATTGTGATTTAATAATCCTCTATAAAATGCATTCACTTGTAAGCTGGATTTAATAATGGAACAGCTAAGACGCTACGCCATCTTCGCCGCCGTGGTGGAGGCGGGCACCATGACCGGGGCCGCCAAGGCCCTCGGCATGACCCCCTCCGCCGTCAGCCAACACATCAGTCAGCTCGAGAGCCTGCTCGGCCTCAGCCTGTTGCACCGCTCCACCCGTCGCCTCAACCTGACCGAGGCGGGGGAGGTGGTGTGGCAGGGATGCCAGGCCCTGCAACAGACCCTCAACCAGACCGAGCTGCGCCTGTCCGAGGTGCGCGACAGCCTGCTCGGCGAGGTGCGGATCACCGCGCCGGTGGGCATGGCCGGTCAACCCCTGGCACGGGCGCTGTCGCCGCTGTTGCAGGCCCACCCGGGCCTGTGCATCCAGATCATTGCCGACGATGGCAAGCGGGATCTCATTGCCGAGCGCATCGACGTGGCGCTGCGGGTTGGCACCCTGTCCGACTCCACCCTGGTGGCGCGCCGGCTGGGGCAGACCCGCATGCTGCTGTGCGCCTCGCCCGCCTATCTCGCCCGCAAGGGCAACCCGCGCAGCCCTGAGGATCTGCTGGCCCATGACTGGTTGGCGTCGGATCTGCTCGGCGGGGGCCTGATGCTGCTCGATGAGAAGGGGCAGGGGCACAAGCTGAGGCCAAAACCCAGGGTGATCTGCAACAACGTCTTACCCCTGCGCCAGTTCACCCTGGCGGGGCAGGGGATCTCGCTGCAACCGGAGGGAGAAATCGCCGAGGATCTCGCCTGTGGCCTGCTGCTCGAGTTGTTGCCGGGCTTTCGGGTGCCCCCCATGGAGATCCATGCCATCACCCCCCAGCGGGAGATCCCGGAGAAGGTGCGGCGGGTGATCGCCGCCCTGCGTCGCCACTTTGAGGAGGGGCAGGGAGCCGCGCCGTCCCGCCCGCTATGAGTCTGCGGGATAGAGCAGGGAGCGCACTGCGGCTGGGGTACAGGGCTATCGCCCTGAACGACCAAGTCCGTGGGGGGGCGGCAGAGCCCCTTCATGGCTGGCCGGGTCGGCAGAAGGCTTGCCGCCGGCACCACGGCCATGTTTAATGGGCCCACCTGGACAGCCACTGCCCGTGCCGGCAGAGATCCGAACCCATCATGACATCCGCTCCCCCCGTTTTGCCGGGCCCAGTGCCACAGGCTCGTTCCCACTTCACCCGCATCGAGCGGGTGCTCGACTACATCCATGCCCATCTGGATGAACCCCTCTCTCTGGAACAGCTGGCGGAGCAGAGCTGCTGGTCTCGCTGGCAGTTGCAGCGGGTATTCCTGCACGAGACCGGGCTCACCGTGGCCCACTACGTGCGCGAGCTGAAATTAAGCCAGGCGGCAGAGGCGCTGCTCTCGAGTCGGCAGCGGGTCCTGGATCTGGCGCTCTGCTATGGCTTTGGCTCCGAGGTGAGTTTCAGCCGTGCCTTCAAGCAGCAATTTGGCTGCTCGCCGCTGGCCTATCGCAAGCGGGGACAGCGGCTGGGCCTCTCCATGCCGCTGGTGCGGGCCCAGACGCCGCAGGCCTGCGCGCCGAAATGGGTACAGGTGCGGGTCGAGAGCCGGGCCGGTTTCGTGCTGCACGGGATAAAGGGGGAGATCCGGGGACTGTTTGCGAACGAGCCCGACTTCCACCAGACGGTGCCTGCCATCTGGCGCGCGGCCCAGGCGGCCGGGGGCTTGCCCTCGACGGGTGAGCTGCTGGGGGTGGTGGACGTGTCGGCGGCGGGGGCGGCGCTGCCCTATTGGGCCGGGGTGGCGGCGACGGAAGACGCCATCCTGCCCGCCGGATTTGCTCGCTTGACGATCCCGTCCCAGGAGTATGCGGTGCTCAGCCATGTGGGCCCCATCCAGCAGCTGGCGGAGACCCTCAACTGGTTTATCCTGCACTGGCTGCCCGGCTCCTGCTATCGGGGGCTGGATGGCTTCGAGCTGGAGCGCTACGGCCCCCACTTCAATGGCCAGCAGGCGGATGCCCGTATGGAATACTGGCTGCCCGTCGCCCCCTGTGAGGCGATCTGAGCCGACACGGTGCAGCCGGAGGTTGATGCTACCTCCCACCCAGGCTGAGCTCGCGCCTTTCTCCTGACCCCCATTCAATCGCGTTTAATTTCTGCTGTAGATAGTCATTTGAATTCACTCGCTTTTTCGGTCGCCGATGGATGTTGTCGGTTGAGGCTGACTTGACCCGGATTTCCCCGTTTTCTCCGCCAACATGCCCCAAATTGTTAATTCAGGGGCAAAATAGAACAATAAAATGCAAATGATATTTGTTACTATTCACATGCAGTAGGCAGTCGAGGATCAGATGCAACTTGTTCACCCCCCATTGACCGTGGTCGCCGCGACCATCTCCGTCCTGTTGGCAGGCTCTGTGCTGGCCGCTGCGCCCACCAGCCCGGATACGGCGATCGCCGACGAGACGCTGACCGTGCTCGGTCAGACCTATCGCAATACGGCGACCAAGACCCAGCTCGAGCCCATCGAGACGCCACAGGCTATCTCGGTGGTCGACAGCGAAACCCTGGAGCAGCGCGGGGTCAGCTCGGTGAGCGAGGCGCTGCGCTATGTGCCGGGCGTCAACACCGAGTTGCGGGGCGGTGCGGTCAGCCGGCTGGATCTGTTCAATATTCGGGGATTTGACAACTACCAGAACTTCTACGACGGCCTGCTGTTGCAATACAACAACTGGAACCTGCAACCCCAGATAGATCCGGTGGCCATCGAGCAACTAGAGGTGTTCAAGGGGCCGACCTCGGTGCTCTACGGCAGCATGCCGCCCGGTGGCATGGTCAACCTGATCGCCAAGCGTCCGCAGCGGGAAGCCAAGCACAGTGTCAGCGTGGCCACGGGGACCGGTACACTCAAGGAGATGACCGTCGACAGCACGGGCGCCATCAATGAGCAGCTCGCCTACCGCGTGGTGGGGCTGGCCCGCCAGAAAGAGGGCCAGGCGGTGACCTCGGAAGAGGAGCGTTACGTGTTTGCGCCGTCGCTGGACTGGCAGCTCAGTGATCGTACCCTGCTCAACCTGAATCTCTATTACCAGAAGGATCCGGCCGCCGGCATCTACACCACGGTGCCCGCCAGCGGTTCAGTCAAGAGCAACCCGCTGGGTCAGCTGGACAGCGATACTTTCCTCGGTGACGAGAACTGGAACCAGTACAACCGGGATGTGGCTCTGCTCGGTTACAAACTGAGCCACGACTTCAACGACAATTGGCAGGTGCTGCAAAATGCCCGCTACATGGACTCGTCTGCCTATCAGAAAAATACCTATAACGCGGCGCTGGCGGCAGACAATCGCACCCTGGCCCGCAATGCCTATTTAACCGACGAGCATTCCAAAGGGTTCGTCATCGACAACCAGCTGGCGGGCAAGGTGCAGACCGGTGCGGCCCAGCACAACCTGTTGATCGGCATCGATTACCAGTATCTGGACGCGAAGATCCTCTATAAGGACACCCTCGACTACTCGGCTCCCCCCATCGATATTTTCGACCCGGACCACAGCCAGATCGTGCCGAGCGAGCTGGTCTTCAACTATCAGGATCAGCAGAGTATCCGTCAGTACCAGACGGGGTTCTATCTGCAGGATCAGATGCGCCTCGACAGGTTGGTGGTCATCGGTGGCGCCCGCTATGACAGCTACCGGATGGATACCGACAGCCACAGCCTCTATATGGGATCCGCCAGCCACTCCCTGGCACAGATTGATCAGGACAACGTCTCCTTCCGGTTCGGTGGACTCTATGAGCTGGATAATGGCTTCTCGCCCTACATGAGTTACGCCGACAGTTTCGAACCGGTGCCAGGGGCCGACAAGAATGGCCAGGCCTTCGAGCCCTCGACGGCTCAGCAGTGGGAAGGGGGTCTCAAGTACCTGTCTGAGGACATGAGCAAGACCTTCACCGTCTCCGCCTTCCATATCACCAAGCAAAATGCCCTGGTCACGGATCCGGACAACATCTATGGGCCCAAGCTGCAGACCGGCGAGATCGTCTCCAAGGGGATCGAGCTGGAAGGGCGGGCCGATCTGACCGACAACCTGGATCTGGCGTTCAGTTACACCCGATTGGATATGGAAATTACCCGTGACACCACAGATCTGCAGGGCAAGACCCCGGTCTGGGTACCCGAGCAGATGGCTTCCCTGTGGAGTAATTACCACATGAGCGGCAGCCTGCAGGGGATGCGTATCGGTGCCGGCCTGCGCTACGTGGGTGAGGCGCAGCTCGATGCCGCCAACACCGACACGGTGCCGGATTACCTGCTGATGGACCTGGCTGCCTCCTACGATCTGGCGGCGCTTAGTCACAGCCTGAAGGGAGTCGAAGCCTCGCTCAGCGTCAGCAACCTGTTCGATGAAACCTACTACTCCTGCTACGACCAGAACAACTGCTGGTTCGGTGCCGAGCGTAACATGGAGGCTCGACTCAAATACGTATTCTAAGCCTGCGCCCCGGCCAGACGCCGGGGCCCTCTCATCACGGGATGCCGGCGCGTGGCGGCTCCTCTGGCAGCACTCTTGGATTTGGTGACAAGGGTTTCGGCAGTCTGGCCAGCCATCAGCGGGCCCGTCACCAGGCGGAGCACGATGCCCTGTTCGCTGCGGCCGAGCAGCTTATTCCCTCCCTCAAGGGACGGCTGGTGGCGGAGGCCATGCCATTGCTGGCGCCCGCCGACACCGATCTGGCCCCACCAGAGGTGACGCTGGCGCTGCACGATCACTGGCGGCTGGCGCACCCGGAGGCGGGCCCTGCCTACTGGCTGACTCGCAGCTGGGGCATGCTCTGCTGGCAATCCATCTATCTGGCCATGGTCGCCGTCTATCGGGTGGGGGCCGTGCCCGCTTTGGATCGGATGGGATTGGGCTATAACGCCGGGCTGGTGTCCGGTTTTACCCTGCCGGCCCTGCCCATGATCAGGGGCGAGCGGGAGGTGCTGATCGAGGCGGTGGGTCGGCGGCTGCGCAGCCACTGGCAGGCACTGTTCGAGTTGATGGCGAGCGTGCAGCGGCTGCGACCCGGCTTCATTCGCCCGCTGTTGGCGGACGATCTGCTGGCGGCCCTGGTGCGGGTGCCCGATTTCTTCGGCGAGATAAGCCGCGAGCAGGTGGCGGCCCATGCGCCGCTCTGGCTCGCCGCCTGCGGCCTGCCCGCCGAGCATCTGGCGGGTTGGCGTCAGTGTGGGGAGCTCGAGCCGGCAAGTGCCGTCCCCGGTTACGTGCGCCAGCGCTGCTGCCTGCACCACAAGCGCAGTGACGGCCGCCTGTGTGACAACTGCCCACGCCATTGTTGCCATGATGGGGGCCAAGGGGATTGTGCCTACTGAACCCGGCAAGGGCCGGGTTGCGTACTCGCTACCGCTGATTTGACGAAGCCGTCCCATGGGCGGCTTTCTTGTGGGCTTGTGCTCCGAGCCGTGGGCTTATGCGACTGCGGGGACCGGCGCCATCTTGCCGCGGATGCGCTCAAACAGGCTCTGCAAACAGGCCTGATCCTTGTCGGCGGCCCGCACTGCGCCATACATATGGCGGCGCACGCCGTTGCCGAGTGGCCTGGCCTCGAGCAGTCCCTGGCGCACAAACTCCTCGCTGGCCCAGCGCGGCAGGGCGGCGACCCCGAGTCCGGCGGCGGCCATCTGCAGCATGACGGAGGTGTTGTCCACCAGCTTGCAGCGGGCGGGCTCCACCCCGGCGGGTTGCAGGAAGCGGCTGAACACGTCCATGCGAGCCCGCTCCACCGGGTAGACCAGCAGCACCTCCCGTTGCAGATCGGTGGGGCTGATGTGTGACTGCTGGCAGAGGGGGTGGTCCGGCGCCATCACCAGGGTGAGATCGAAGGCGAACAGGGGCTCGAAGTGGAGATCCCCGCGGGCCTGCACGTCCGAGGTGAGCAGCAAGTCGAGCTGGCCGCCGAGCAGGGCGCTGATGGCATCGAAGCCGGGCACAGACTCCACCTCCAGATCCACCCCTGGCCACTGGCGGCGAAAATCGGGCAGCAGCGGCAGCAGCCACTGGATGCAGCTGTGGCAATCGAGCGCCAGATGCAGCCTGCCCGCATCGCCGCTGTGCAAGGCCTGCAACTGCCGCTCGGTCAGGGCCAGGGCGGGCAGCACCTGGCGCGCCAGATGCAGCAACTGCTGACCCGCCGCCGTCAGCACCAGGGGCCGGCTCTTGCGCAAGTAGAGCTCCAGGTTGAGACGGGTCTCCAGCTCTTTCAACTGGTGGGAGAGGGCGGACTGGGTGAGGTTGAGGCAGAGGGCCGCCCCCGCCAGTGAACCCTGCTCGGCCAGCGCGCTGATGGTCTTCAGGTGCTTGAGATCGATGCCCAGGTTGCCGCTCTGACTGCCGGTCGTGGGGTGGGGTGCGGTCATGATGGGGCTCCTTGTTGCGTCCGTTGCAGGCTGACTTCCATATGGGCTAAGACTCCCTTGCGCGTCAGTTGAGAATTTCTTGAGAGCCAGTTGAAAAGGATTCAATAGCCAGGGCCACCTTATCTCGACATTCTAGATGTGTAAACATCTGGATGGCCAAATCATCCAGTTTCCCATCAGATGAACGAGCATAAGGAATTGGACCTATGACCTGCGCACACACCCTCGGTTTTCCCCGTATCGGCGCCAAGCGCGAGCTGAAATTTGCCCTCGAATCCTACTGGCGTGGCGAGACCACCCAGGCCGAGCTGGTGGCCGTGGGCAAGAGCCTGCGTGAGCGCCACTGGCAGGCCCAGAGCACCGCCGGGGTCAACCTGCTGCCGGTGGGCGACTTCGCCTGGTACGATCAGGTGCTCGGCACCAGCCTGCTGGTGGACGCCGTGCCTGAGCGTCACCGCCATGGTGACACCGACCTCGATACCCTGTTTCGGGTGGCCCGTGGCCGTGCGCCCACCGGCCCCAGCGCCGCTGCCGCCGAGATGACCAAGTGGTTCAACACCAACTACCACTATCTGGTGCCGGAATTCAGCCGGGATCAGCGCTTCAAACTGGGCTGGAGCCAGCTGTTTGACGAGGTCGAAGAGGCCAAGGCGCTGGGGTTGCCGGTCAAGGCCGTGCTGCTGGGACCCGTCTCCTATCTGTGGCTCGGCAAGGAGAAAGAGAGCGGTTTCTCTCGCCTCGAATTGCTCGAGCGCCTGCTCATCGTCTATCAGGAGATCCTGGCCAAGCTGGCTTCCCAGGGAGTGGAGTGGGTACAGATCGACGAGCCTGCCCTGGCGCTGGATCTGCCTGACGAGTGGCGCCTGGCCTGCCTCAAGGCCTATGAGCGCCTGGCCGGCCCCTGCAAGCTGCTGCTCACCACTTATTTCGGCTCCGTGGCCCATCAGCGCGACATCATCACCAGCCTCAAGGTGGATGGCCTGCACCTGGATCTGGTGGCCGCTCCCGAGCAACTGGAGACGCTGGTGCCTCATCTGCCTGCCCAGTGGGTGCTCTCAGCCGGTGTCATCAATGGCCGCAACGTCTGGCGTGCCAACCTGGCCAAGCTGGCCCCGACGCTCAAAACATTGAAAGCCAAGCTCGGCGAGCGGTTCTGGGTGGCCTCTTCCTGCTCCCTGCTGCACAGCCCGGTGGACTTGACCCTGGAGCACGAGCTGGATCCCCAGAGCCGCAGCTGGTTCGCCTTCGCCCTGCAGAAGTGCTACGAGCTGGGGCTGCTCTCCGACTATCTGGACGGTGGTGACATCGACAAAATCACCGCCTACAGCCAGCCCATCGTCGATCGGGAGTCCGATAGCCGGGTACACAAACGAGCGGTGCAGTCCCGTCTGGCCAGCCTCACCAGCGGCGACTTCGATCGCCAGAGCGCCTACCCGGTGAGGGCGCAGGCGCAGCGGACTGATCTCAAGCTGCCGCTGCTGCCCACCACCACCATAGGCTCCTTCCCGCAGACCTCGGAAATTCGGGGGCTGCGTCAGGAGTGGCGGGCCGGTCGCATCGACGACCAGGCCTACGAGGCGGGCATTCAGGCCCAGATAAAGGATGCGATTGAGCGTCAGGAAGCCATAGGGCTGGACGTACTGGTGCACGGCGAGGCCGAGCGCAACGACATGGTGGAGTACTTCGGTGAGCTGCTGGACGGCTTTGCCATCACCCGTTTCGGCTGGGTGCAGAGCTATGGCTCCCGCTGCGTCAAGCCGCCGGTGATCACCCGTGACATCGACCGCCCGACTCCCATGACGCTCGAATGGACCAAGTTCGCCCAGAGCCTGACCGACAAGCCGGTGAAAGGCATGCTGACCGGCCCGGTCACCATCCTCTGCTGGTCCTTCCCCCGGGAAGACGTGAGCCGCGAGCAGTCTGCCCTGCAAATTGGCCTCGCCATTCGCGACGAGGTGGCGGACCTGGAAGCCGCCGGCATCAAGATCATCCAGATCGACGAGCCGGCGATCCGCGAGGGCCTGCCCCTGCGCAAGCAGGATCATCAGGCTTATCTCGACTGGGCGGTGCGTGCCTTCCGCCTGAGCGCCAGCCCGGTGGTGGACAGCACCCAGATCCACACCCACATGTGTTACAGCGACTTCAACCTCATCATAGAGGCGGTGGCGGCGCTCGATGCTGACGTCATCACCATAGAGACCAGTCGCAGCCAGATGCAGTTGCTGGGGGCGTTCGAGCGCTTCAACTACCCGAACGAGATCGGGCCGGGCGTCTACGACATCCACTCGCCGAACGTGCCGAGCCAGGGCTGGATTGAGGATCTGATCCGCAAGGCTGCCGAACAAATTCCGGCGGACCGGCTCTGGGTCAACCCGGATTGCGGCCTCAAGACCCGCGGCTGGGAGGAGACCACCGCCGCCCTCAAGGTGATGGTGGAGGCGACCAAGGCGCTGCGGGCCGAGCTGGCCTGAAGGGATAAAAATAACGAAGCAGAGCAGGGATAAGTAACGAGAGAGGGAAGGCCTGGGCCTTCCCTCTTTTTTGGTCTCTTTATCACGGCTGTTGGCGGTGACGGCTCCATGGCTGGCCTTTGCGGTGGCTCTGCCGTTAATATTGCGCATTTGAAATAAACCTTATCGTCGTCGGGAGCAGGATGCAGTTCAGGGATTTCTTTCCGGTATCGACCAATACCGGCCTCAAAGAGTGTGGTTATGGCGCCCTTGGCGCCTTCATCGGGCTGCTGGGCACCGGCTGGCTGTGTCAGTGGGGACTGGGGGTGGACGCCCATTGGCTGATCGCCCCCATGGGGGCCTCCGCCGTGTTGCTGTTTGCCGCCCCGGCGAGCCCCCTGGCTCAGCCCTGGTCCATCGTGGTGGGCAACGGCGTCTCGGCCCTGATGGGGGTGGCGAGTGCCACCTTGATCCCGGATCTGGCCCTCGCCAGCGCCTGCGCCGTGATGCTGGCCATCGCGGCCATGTTCCTCACCCGCAGCCTGCACCCCCCCGGCGGCGCCGTGGCACTGACCGCCGTCATCGGTGGTGAGAGCATTCGCCAGCTCGGAGTGGGCTATGTGCTGCTGCCGGTGCTCATCAACTCATGCCTGCTGCTGGTGCTGGGGCTGTGCTACAACCGCCTGCTGGGGCGTCGCTATCCCAATGGCGGCAAGGCGCAGCCCAATCGCCACCAGACCGCGGATCCCGAACCGAGCGCACGCCTTGCCAGCGCCACCGACATCGACTTCGCGCTGGAAAAACATGGCGAGCTGCTCGACATCAGCCGCCAGGATCTGCAGGAGTTGCTGCAGGAGGCGCAGTTGCACGCCCTGCGCGAGCGGGTGGGCACGGTGCGCTGCCAGGATGTGATGTCGCGGGATCTCATCGTCATCTCGCCGGACGAGTCGGCCATGGCGGCCTGGCGCCTGCTTGCCCACCACAGGATCAAGGCGCTGCCGGTGGTCGACGAGAGCGGCCGGTTGGTCGGGATCATCACGCTGCACGATCTGATGATCGACAGGGAGCGGCAGCAGCCGAGGGAGGCCATCGCCCTGGCGCAGTGGCGAGTGGCGGATCTGATGACCCGGGAGGTGCGCACGGCGCGCAGCCATCAGCCACTGTACGATCTGGTGGGGGCCTTCTCCGACGGGGGGCTGCACCATATGCCGGTGCTGGAGGGGGAACGGCTGGTGGGGATCCTGACCCAGTCGGACATGGTGGCCGCGCTCTTCACCCTGGCCCTGCAGCCCGGGCTGATCGACGAGGTGGTGCCGTCGCCCTAGACAAGAAACGCGGCAGTTTGACGATAAAAAAAGGCCCCTCGCGGGGCCTTTTACATGGTGACGGGCTCAGGGGGTTGCGCCGGTGACGGGATAGACCGTCTCCCCCTGGAACACGGTTCGCTCGACCTGGGTGCCGGCGATCTGCTCCGGGGTGCCGGCCTTGACCAGGGCGAACAGATCTCGGTCCAGCACGATGAAGTCTGCCGACTTGCCCACCTCGATGGATCCCGTGATGTCTCCCTGGCGCACTGCTCTGGCCCCGTTGATGGTATAGGCGGCCAGCATCTCGGAAAGGGAGATACGTTGGCTGGCGCGATACTCGTCGTGGCCATCCGCCGCTCGCATGATACCGGCGGCCATGTTCTCGAAGGGGCGCGGATCCCGACTGTCCACCGGGGCATCGCTGCCCGCCACCAGCACGGCGCCAGCCTTGCGGGTGCTCTCCACCGGGTAGAGGGCGTCGTGCAGATAGCCGAGGGGGTCATAGATGGCCTCGCTCAAGGACTGACCCGCTTTGGTCGGCTGGATGAAGGGGGAGACCAGCATGTCGTAGGCCAGCTGGGGGTTGGTCCAGGCATAGGTGAAGGTCAGATAGAGCCCAAGCTCTCCCAATCGCTTCTGATCGTCCGGGTGGACGACCTGCAGGTGGGCCAGGGTGTGGGGAATACCATGATCGCCGTTGCTGGCCCGGGCCGCCTCCAGCGCATCCAGCGCCATCCGGGTGCTGCGATCGCCGATGCTGTGCATGTGGATGCTGAAGCCGGCCTCATCGAGGGCGCTGACGTAACGCTTCAAGTCCGCATCCTTGTAGTTGACGATGCCGTTGCTGCCCGCGTCCTCGCTGTCGGCGGTGATGGTGACCTCGGCACTGCTGGGATCCATGGCCAGATGGGGGCGGTGGTAGTTCTCCAGCATGCCGGCGTTGGGCAGGAAGACGGGATCTGTGAAGGGGTCCCCTTCTATCACGCCGTCGAGGAAGATCTTGACCGCATCGGCCTTGATCAGCGGATCCTCGGCAAAGCTGTCCCTGACCTGTCTGGCCTTGGCCAGATGGCTGGCGAGATCGAGCTTGCCGCTGAAATCATCGTCGTGGAAGCAGGTCGCGGCGGTGACGCGCATGTGCAGCAGATCCTGCGCCTCCATGTTGCGCAGACGCTGGCGGATGAAATCGCTGGCGCAGGCATCCTGAATGCCAGTGATGCCGCGCGACGCCATCAGCTCGGAGATGGCCGGCAAAATCTTGTCATACTGGGCGGCGGCCTGATCGTCGCTCGCGCTCAGCACGCCGCTGTCGGGCACAGGGATGGCGCTGCGGGCCGCGTCGCGGATGACGCCGCTGGTCAAGTCCACGTAGGGGATGAAGTCGGCAAACACGCCCCCCGCCGCCAGGGTGGTGGGGTTGAAGCCAACGACATTGCCGTCCTTGTCCTCGGCCAGTGCCAGCGCCTGGGAGTTGTAGCCACCGGCGTGGCCGTCGACCCCGGCCAGCATCACGGGGTTGTCCGGCGCCATGGCATCGAGCACCGCCAGCAGGGTGCCGTAGGTCGCGGTCGGGGTGTTGCCGTCATAGGGGGACCACTGATTGACAACCAACCAGTCCCCCGGTTTGGGGGCATAGCGGGGCAGGCACTCCTTGACCTTGGCGGCGAGCTGATCCAGATCGATGCTCTGGCCATCGAGGTCGCACATGTCCAGCGCCACGGTACCGAGCAGGTGAATGTGATTGTCGTGCAGGCCCGGCAGCACCATCTTGCCTTGCAGATCCACGACTTGGGTTGCCTTGTTCTGCAAGGCTTCGGCCCCCTCACGGGAGCCCACATAGGTGAACTTGCCATCGCTGACCACCATGGCCTCGGCCTGGCTGCGTTGCCCATCCTGGGTGTGGATTTGGCCGTTGAGGTAGAGGGTGTTGGCCGGTGGGGCCTCGCTGCTGTTGTCCTGTTGGCAGCCAGCGAGCAGGCCAGCGGCCAACAGGGTGGTCACCCCCAACCTGAAGGGGGTCTTTTTGCTATCCATAGCGCGCTCTCCTTGAGTTAATTGCAGTCTTTACTGCAGATATGAGCACCTTGTTTATTGCAGCTATCCTGAAAAATGCCAGTGATTACTGCATTTTTTTTGGCTTGTGTTTAGCTTGTCACATCATGTAGTTATGACAACCAGTCACCATGTTGAGGAAACGAGATGACGGATCATTCACTGCCGACCGAGTTCTGTATGCGGCGCCAGCCCAGGCAGTTACGCAGCCAGGACGTGGCGAGCCGTATCGAGCAGGCCACCTTGGCGCTGCTGCAGGAGCAGGGCTTTGCGGCGCTCAACACCAATGCCATCGCCGCGCGCGCCGGGGTGGGCATCAAGTCGCTCTATCACCTGTTTCCCAACAAGGAGGCGATCATCTGCCGCCTTGCCCTGGACTGGCTGGCAGCGGTGTGCGAGGCGCAGGAGGCGATCAAGCAGCAGGCCGCCGACTGGCCGCAGAGCCTGCAGCTGCTGGATCAGGCGCTGGAGGCGCTGGATGAGCGCTTCGTCGGTTATGGTGCGCTCTGGCAGGCGATGGATCTGATCCCGGCGTTGCATGCGGTGGAGCAGGAGCACGAGCGGGGCCAGATTGCCTTCTGGTCCGAGCGGCTGCGTCATTTTGGCTGCCGCTGGCCCGAGCCTGAGCTGACGATGCTGGTGCGCTACTTCTATCGCACGGCGGACGTGGCCAAGCAGTGCACCAAGGAGCAGGGGGAGCTGGGGCGGCAGATGTGGCAGTTGCACCGGCGCTGGAGCGAGCAGCTGGTGGCGGCGGCTATTGCCGAGCCCGATCCCGCCTTGGTGTGGCAGGGGCTGCCCGGGTTGAATATTGGCCCCTGAGAGCGTTGTGACAAGCGAAGAGGGAGTGGCTGGCACACCCTCTTCGTTTTTGCCTTGTGGCGGCGAGCGGCCTAGCCGTAGCGGGCCAGGGTCAACCCCTCGTCACTGATGGCGGTCGGATTGCCGCTGATGAGATCCGCCAGCAACTGGCCCGAGCCCGCCGCCATGGTCCAGCCCAGGGTGCCGTGGCCGGTGTTGAGCCAGAGGCCGGGGAGGGGGCTTGGACCCACCAGCGGGGTGCCGTCCGGCGTCATGGGGCGCAGCCCGGTCCAGAACTCGGCGCGGGAGAGATCGCCGCCAGCGGGGAAGAGATCCCCGACCACCATGGCCAGGGTGTCGTGGCGCCTGGGGTTGAGCGCCAGGTTGAAGCCGCTGAGCTCGGCCATGCCACCGACCCGGATCCGCTCGTCGAAACGGGTGATGGCGACCTTGTAGGTTTCATCCAGCACTGTGCTGAGCGGCGCGGCCTCGGGATTGGTCATCGGCAGGGTGAGGGAGTAGCCCTTGACCGGGTAGACGGGTAGCGCGATGCCGAGGGGACGCAGCAAGCCGGTGCCATAGCTGCCGAGCGCACAGACGATGGCATCGGCCTGCCAGCGCCGCTCGCCGGCTCGCACTGCCACGGCGCGGCCCCCAGCCAGCTCGACCTCGTCGATGGCGCAATCGAATACAAACTCCACCCCGAGCCGCTTCGCTTCGTCCGCCAGTGCCTGGGTGAAGCGGAAGCAGTCGCCGGTTTCGTCGCCGGGCAGACGAAGGCCCCCCAGGATCTTGCCACGCACCCGTGCCAGCGCGGGCTCTGCCTCCTCACAGCCGGCGGCATCCAGCGCCTGATGAGGGACGCCGTATTCCTCCAGCACGGCGATGTCCCGCTTGCTGGCCTCGCGCTGGGCCGCGCTTCGAAACAGCTGCAGGGTACCGAGTTGGCGCCCCTCGTAATCCAGATCAAGCTCATCCCGCAGTGCCTTCATGCAGTCACGGCTGTATTCGGCCAGACGCACCATGCGCCCCTTGTTGGTGGCATAGGCCGCCGGGGTGCAGTTGGCAAACATCTGCAGCATCCAGCGCAGCTGGAAGGGATCCGAGGTGGGCCTTATCGTAAAAGGGGCGTGCTTCTGCAGCATCCATTTCGCCGCCTTGAGGGGAATGCCGGGGGCCGCCCAGGGGGAGGCATAGCCGGGGGAGATCTGCCCCGCATTGGCATGGCTGGTTTCAAGCGCTACCCCGTCTTGTCGCTCCAGCAGGGTCACCTGATGACCCGCCTTGGCCAGATACCAGGCGCTGGTGACCCCGATCACGCCCCCTCCCAATACGACAATCTTCATTCCATCATCCTTGTTGTTGCACCTGGAGTGAATTGCCCCCGGTCCCGTTGCCGGGGGAGATTGGCCATCACGGTATCATCGGCAGTGAGATCGGCAAATCCTGTCGCCGTGAAATGTGATTTATCACTGCATTAACATATATAACCAGTGTTTTTATCATGTTGAACGATGGGTTTGTGATGTTTGTTGCTGCCAAAAAAGACGACGAGATGAGGGGGCGATGAAAGACAGCCAGGCTGTCAGGCGGGCAGATATGAGGGCGAACGCGGCGAGGAGACAACAAAAACCGCAGGCGAGTGGCCTGCGGTTCAAGATCGGGCGGATAGGGTTATTGCGCCGAGAACAGCTTGGCGGGGGGCGTGGACTGGGCGGTCAGGGTCGCCCGGCCAGAGGTCTCCAGCCAGGTCTTGATCCGCTTGGCGTCGGCGACCCGCTCGTCCGTGGTGTTGGCATGGAGCAGCACCATGATCACGGGCTCATTGCTGACGGTGGTGCCCATCACCAGGCAGCGTCCCGCCTCGCGGATATAGCCGGTCTTGGAGACCAGAATGGGCCAGCTGCCTTCCCGCACTATGCGGTTGGAGTTGTGATATTGCATCTGGCGCTTGCCGTTGCGCACCAGTCTGTGTTCGGTCGAGGTGTACTGACGGATCAGCGGGTAGGTGGAGGCCGTTGCCGCCAGCTTGGCCAGATCGTGGGCGGTGGCGACGTTGCGCGGGTTGAGCCCGGTGCTGTCGGCAAAATGGGTGCTCCACATGCCGAGCATGCGGGCCTTGGCATTCATCGCCTCGACGAAGGCGCGCCGGCCACCGGGGTAGTTGCGCGCCAGGGCTGAGGCTGCGCGGTTTTCCGACGACATCAGGGCGATGTGCAGCATGTCGGCACGGCTCAGGCGAGAGCCTATGGCCAGGCGGGAGCCGGTGCCCTTGATCCTGTCCACATCGTCCATGGTGACTGTGATGGTCTCGGCGAGCCGCTGATTGCCATCCAGCACCACCAGTGCCGTCATCAACTTGGTGATGGAGGCAATGGGCATCACCCGGTTGGCGTTGCGTTCGGCCAGGATCTCACCGGTGCGGGAGTTGGCGACCACGAAGGCATCGGATCTCAGGGAGAGATTGGTTCGTTGCTCGAGCAGACGGCTGGAGGAGGTGGATGTCGCAGAAAACGGGTTGGCATGGGCGCTTTCCATGCTGGCGGGAAGGAGCAAGGCGCCGAACAGCAAGGGAAGAAAAGGACGAATGTTCATGATTTGGCTCTACTACGACTCAGAGGGGCATTTGGCTAAGTTATATGACGGGAATTGACGCTTCACAATGCTAAAAGTTCCAATTTTTTATTTTAATGGGACGGTGATCCTTGAAATCACCGCATCGGCGGCTATATCGCGCCCTTATTCGGTCAGAACCAGGTCATCAAAGGGGCCAATAAGCGTCAACATCCCCGTCAGGGACGCGCACTATATGCCGGTTATGGCCATCCGTTACCACTCTTTTTTTTACGTATTTTGTTGCCTCGTCACTCCCCATCTCCCTTGCCCTGACAAAGCTCCCCGACAGCCAGGCATCCGGCGTCTTGATGTGGCGTGCCTGGGCGGCCACCACCGGCATTAACCCCCCATGATGCGAGCGGTCTGAATGGCCTGAATAAGCGCGGCGCGGTTGATGCGCGGGCGTTCCTCATCGAGCAGCCGTTGCCACAGGGCGATGGCCTCGCTGTAGCGGCCGTGCAGGAAGTGATCGGAGGCGAGCAACATCAGGGCGCTCACTTCGCCGCTGTCTAGCGCGAGCGAGGCATCGAGCAGGCGGC
Organism: Aeromonas sp. MR16; assembly: GCF_022549315.1. Classification (NCBI taxonomy): domain Bacteria; kingdom Pseudomonadati; phylum Pseudomonadota; class Gammaproteobacteria; order Aeromonadales; family Aeromonadaceae; genus Aeromonas; species Aeromonas sp. MR16. Next base: position 28,874 of record NZ_JAKZFK010000034.1, read on the forward strand.
TGGCCTCCGGGGTGAGCCGCTGCCCCGCCTGGTAGTAGCGCACCGTGGCCTGGGCGGCCAGGGTGGCGGCGCTGGCACCACCCTCTTGCAAGGCGAGCCGCTGATAGGCCAGCCAGGCGTTCTCGTATTCGTCCCGATACAGATAAAGCTGACCGAGATCGGCCCAACCCTCGAGATCCTGGGGATCCCGTTGCAGCCGCTGGTGCAGGGTGCCGAGTTCCTTGTCCTGCAAGTCGCGGGGGCTCAGGCCCGCCAAGGGATCGGAGCGCTGCTGATACCCCTGCCAGGCCTGATAGCGGCCGGTGCTGGTGTAGAAGAGTGCGACCGATCCCAGCAACAACACTCCGAGCAACAGCCAGGGCAGGGGGCGGATGCCGGGGCTGGCGGCCATCACCCTGGCGCGCAACTGTTGCTCCGCCAGCGGCGTGGTAGTGGCGAGCCTTGCCTGCTCCAGCTCCCGATAGAGGCGCGAGTGAGGGGTCAGCCCCACCTGCTGCTCGGCCAGGATCCGCCGGTTCAACTCGGATCTGGGATCCTCGGGCTGTGCGCCCTGAGGTTGATATCCGACAAGGGGAGCTCGCACCTTCTGCCGCAGACTGCGGCGCAGGCGAATCAGTGCCAACAGCGTCAGCAGCAGTGGCCCTCCCCAGAGCAGCAGGGTGCTGGCCTTGAGGGGGGGATCGTAGCGGACGAAATCGCCGAAGCGCTCCGTCATTCGGGCGATCACCTGCTCGTCGCTCTGCCCCTCGTCCACCCAGCGGTAGACCTCGAGGCGCAGATCCCGTGCTATGGGGGAGTTGGACTCCACCAGGTTCTGGTTCTGGCACTGGGGGCAGCGCAGGGCACGGGCCAGCTCCTGAGCGCGCGTTTGGAGTTCTGGGTGGCGAAACTGGTAGATGTCGACACCGCTGGCGAGGGCCCCGAGGCTTATCGCCAGCAGCAGGGCGTTGAGGAGTGGGGTGAGCAGAGTGAGGCGTCTCATGGGGTGGTCTCCGCCCTGCCCGATGGGGATTGGCTGGCAGCCTTGGCATGGGCCTCGGCGAGCAGGGGCACAAACTGGCGCTGCCAGATATCCCGGGTCAGCTCGCCGGTGTGGCGAGCGATCAGGGTGCCGTCGGCGCCGAACAGATAGGTCTCCGGCGTGCCATAGACGCCGAGCTCCAGTGCCAGCTTGCCGTCCGGATCCGCCAGCACGGCTTGATAGGGGTTGCCCGCCTCGCGCAGCCAGCTGCGGGCCGCCTCAGCCTTGTCCCGGTAGTTGAGGCCATAGAGGGCCACAGTGCCGGCCAGCTCGCTGAGCAAGGGGTGCTCGGCGCGGCAGGCCGGGCACCAGCTGGCCCAGACGTTGAGCACGAAGGGTGTCCCCTTGAGGTTGTCGGTGTGGATGAGCCGGTCGCTGAACAGATCCTGGCTCTGCCAGCTCGGCAGATTGCGGCCCAGGGTGGCATCGTCCTGGCTGTAGGGGTTGTTGCCGAGCCCCAGCCAGAGCAGGAGGCCGAGGCACAGGGTTATCCCAAGGGGGATAAAGAGACGCAGGCGAGCACTCATGGCGCCTCCCTGGGTTGCAAGGGGAGAGTCTGATGTGCACAGGGCTGCTGGTGCGCCGCCAGCAACGGGCGTCGCCCCAGCAGGCGCAGCGCGCCACCGGCGGTCATCAAGAGGCCGCCGAACCAGATCCAGCGCACCAGCGGTTTGTGGTGCAGTCGCATGGCATAGGCATCAGGCCCCATCTTCTCCCCCAGCACCACATAGAGATCCCCAAAGAGCCCCCAGGCGATGCCGGGCTCGTTCATGTTCATGGTGCGCACACTGTAGTGGCGCCGCTCCGGCATCAGCCTCGCGACCTCTTTGCCTTCCTTATGCACACTCAAGGTGATGCGCTCGGCGGTGTAGTTGGGGCCGAGCAGGGGCTCGCTCCCCTCGTAGCGAAACTCGTAAGCACCGAGTCGGTAGGGATTGCCTGCGCTGAGCACTGTGCCACCCTCCTGGCTATGGTGGCTCACCTGATTGATCCCGAGGGCGCAGACCGCGACCCCGAGGTGGGCCAGCAGGCTGCCTATCCGGCTCACATCTCGCCACCGGGTTTTCAGCGGGAAGTTGAACAACAGGCTCGCCATCAGCCAGAGGCCGATCATATTGGCGAGGATGCCGCTCCAGCCGAGGCTGCCCTGCTCGCGATAGGTGAGGTTGAGCAGGCTGCCTCCCAGCAAGCCGAAGAGCGGTGGCAGCAGGGCGCGGAGGCGGGAGACGGTGGCCAGCTGTTGCCAGCGCAGGCGCGGGATCTGGGTCATCAGGGCCATCAGCATCAGGGCCAGCGGTACGAAGATGGCGTTGAAGTAGGGGGCGCCGACCGAGAGGGATCCCAGATGCAACGACTGAAACACCATGGGGTAGAAGGTGCCCAGCAGCACGCTGGCACAGGCCACGCAGAGCAGCAGGATGGCGGCACCGAGCAACCCCTCCTTTGACCAGAAACCGAAGCGAGCGTAAGGGGCGCGGGTGTCGGCCCGCAGTGCGAACAGGGTCAATGCCGTAGTCAGCAGCAGGCCGAGCAGCAGCAACAGGGTCAGGCCGCGGTTGGGATCTACCGCGAAGGCGTGGACCGAGGTGAGCACCCCGGAGCGCACCACGAAGGTGCCGAGCAGGCTCAGGGCGAAGGTGAAGATGGAGAGCAGCAAGACGCCGTGGCCGTAAGCGCCACGCTTCTCGCAGACGACAAGGGCGTGCAGCAGGGCAGTGCCCAGCAGCCAGGGCAGCAGGGAGGCATTTTCCACCGGATCCCAGAACCACCAGCCGCCCCAGCCCAGTTCGTAATAGGCCCACCAGGAGCCGAGCAGGATGCCGGCGGTGAGAAACACCCAGGAGCCCAGTGCCCAAGGGCGGCTCCAGTGCGCCACGGCGCCGTCCAGCCTGCCCGAATGCAGCGCCGCCATGGCGAAGGCGAAGTTGACCGCGAAGCCCACGTAGCCGAGATAGAGCAGCGGTGGGTGGATGATGAGGCCGATATCCTGCAGCATGGGGTTGAGATCGCGCCCCTCCAGCGGCCCAGGGAAGGCGCGATCGTAGGGGCTGGAGAAGGCGAGGGTGTAGAGGCCAAACAACCCCACGATCAGTCCCATGATGGCGAGTACCCGGACCAGGATCAGCGGATCGACCCGCCTGGAGCAGAGCGCGACCAGCGCCCCCCAGAGGGCCAGCGCGAACACGAAGAACAGCATGGAGCCCTCGTGGCCCCCCCAGACGGCCGCGAGTTTGAAGCCAAGGGGCAGGGCGCTGTTGGCGTGCTGGGCCACGTACACCAGGGTGAAGTCATCCCGGGCAAAACAGATTGCGAGCAGCACCAGCGCGGCCCCGAGCAGGGCGGCGGTCAGCAGGGCAAGGGGGCGGGCGCTGTCGATCAACGGGCGCGAGGCGAGCTTGAGGCCCAGCCAGGGCAGGCTGCCTTGCACCAGGGCGAGCAGGGTCGCCAGCAACAGTGAGAGATAGCCGAGTTCAGCCAGCACACAACCTCCAGTCCCAATCATTCGTTCATGTCATGCCGCAGCGTCCGCCTCAGGCTGGCGTTGGGGCATAACCAGAAGATCCCAGGATCCCATAACAGACAAACGCCAGCCGCCCGGGGCGACTGGCGTTTGTGATCAAGCGCTCATACCAGCGTCATCTGTCCGGCGTAGAGGATGAAGTAGCGCAGCATCAGGATCCCCAGCAGGCTCAGGCTGCACAGCAGCACCAGGTGGGAGGGCCGATGGGCCTTCTCCTTGCCGGCAACGAGGCTCAGCAACTGGGGCAGCAGTATGCCGACCCCGATCACCCCGAACCAGAAGACGTTGGACCAGAAGCCACCGCCGATCGCCGCCTGCATCGCCACCTCGCTCTGACCACCTGCGGCGTAGAGCACGCCGAAGAAGCTGGCCAGCAGCAACAGCTCCAGCGTCACCACGGGGCGCTCGAAACGGTGCACGAAGCTCACCCCCTGGCTGTGGCCGTCCTCCTTGAACAGGGTGACCGCCAGCAAGGTGGTGGAGGCCACCCCCGAGCTCACTCCCGAGATGAGGAACAGCACCGGCAGCACCGGGTTGTGCAGCATGGGGTAGCTTATCAAGGCGGACAGCAGGAAGCCGGTGTAGGCACCGAGCAGCGCCGCCAGCACTAACAGGACCGGGGCGAGCAGCCGCTCGAAACGGCCGACGAGAGCGATCAGGCCATCGACGAAGGCCAGCTTGTCGCCAAGCAGCTTGCGGCGCACCCCCTCGATCTCGGCTCTAAACACCACCCCTAGCCAGGCGAACAGTACCGCCATATAGACCTGGAACAGCATGACCCCCATCGACATTACGGAGTCGAACTGGTAGTGGAACATCAGCTTCCAGAAGGTCCAGGGACGGGCCAGGTGGTGGATGAGCAACATCAGACCGAGGATCACGCTGAGCGGCGCCAGGATGGCGGTCGCCTTGATGATGCCGCTCTCGCTGCCGGCCCCCTTGCGCAGGCGCAGCAACACCGACAGGGTGCAGGAGCCGGCGGAGATGCCGAGCAGGAACAGGTAGATGGCGATGGGGCCATCCCACACCAGGGATTCGAAGTGAAAAGCATCATGCCACATCAGATCTCTCCCTCTGGTGTCCGTGACTCACGGTGAAACGCGTTATGCCAGATCATGACTTCTCCCCTTTGGCGATGCGGTACATCTTGGGCGAAGTGCCGAGCGCCTCCTTGAAGCGATAGGTTTCTTCCTTTGCGATCCGCTGGCTGAGGGCGCTCTGGGGATCATCCAGATTGCCAAATACCAGCGCCTTGGTGGGGCAGGCCTCGACACAGGCGGGTTGTTTGCCCTGGGCCAGGTTGGTCTGGCGGCAGAAGTCGCACTTGTCCGCCACCCTGGTGACCGGGTTGATGAAACGCACCCGGTAGGGGCAGGCGGCGAGGCAGTACATGCAACCGACGCAGAGATCCGGGTTCACATCGACGATGCCATCCTCGGCACGGCGATGGGAGGCCCCGGTCGGGCAGACGTGGACGCAGGGGGCGTTGTCGCAATGCTGGCAGGACTTGCGAAAGAAGCGGTACTCCTGATTGGGATACTCGCCCTCGGGGCCGGAGCGGAGGATCTGGAGGCGCGAGACCCCCTCCGGCACCTTGTTGGTCTCGCGGCAGGCATCCATGCAGGCGGTACAGCCGATACAGGCGGTCTCGTCGTGCAGCATGCCGTAGCGTACCCCGTCGATGCGCTGACTGTGGACGAGGGCGGCGGTGCCAGCGCGAGCGGGGCCCGTCATCATGATGAGGGCGCCCGCTCCCATGCCGGCCATAAATTGACGGCGAGAGCAGCTCATGGCGCCTCCTTGTCCTGGGCGGCATCCACCTTGGCGGCGGTCTTGGCCTTGATGGCCTCGTGCTGCTTGCTGTGACAGTCGACGCACAGCTTGATGCGGGATGTTGCCGGGATCCCCACCATGGGCTCCTTGGCCGGGTGCAGCTGGTGGCAGCTGGTGCAACTGAGCTTGCTCATGTGCACGTCGTGGGCCCAGAGCGCCTCGCGCAGGGGTTTGGGCTCATGGCAGCTCATGCAGACGCTGTTTTGCTCGGCGATGGGATAGCCATCCTTGCCTTGCGGCTGGTTGAAGCTATCGCTAAAGCGCATCACATCCTTGACCCCTTCCCGGTGCTGGAGGGAGGGCTGGCCGTGACAGTTGGTGCAGGTCACCGGGGCCAGGTTGTTGGGATTGGTCGCCTTGGCATGCTGGCCGTGCATGCCCTCTTTCTGCTCCTTGTGGCAGTCGGTACAGGCCTTGTCGGCGCTGCGCAAGAACTCAACCTGGTGGGGGGCGGGCATGGCGGTCGGTGCGGCAGTCTGATCCGCGGCCTGGCCCTGCACGCTGGTCAGCAGCATGGCTGCCATCAGCATCAGTCGTAAGAAATCCATCGTTAAATCACCCATAGGAAGCCTCCATTCGGCGGCGGGCCCGATGATGCGGGCCCGCCGGCCTCGTCATTGTGCGAGCCGTCCGGCCGCTTTGGCCTCGGCTTCCCAGGCGGGGACAGTGGTCTTGAGGAACTGGGCCTTGTCGCTGTTCATCTGCTTCATGTCCATGCCAAGCGCGGCCTGAGCCTTCTCCTTGCTGGAGATGTCAGGAATGGCGATCTCGTGGCTGATCCCCTTGGCGGCCAGCAGGCGAGCCAGCTTGGTGCGGGCGTCGGCCGCCTTGTCCAGGGCGCTGCCCAGCATCCTCAATGCCACTTCCGGGGCATGGGCCTGCACCCCGTGGGAGGCGATGGAGAAGTCCCAACGCCATTGGGCGTGGCGGATGTCTTGCAGGATGTCCTTCATCTCTGCCTCGGTGGCGCCGGCATCCCAGGCCGCCTTGGCCTCGAAGTGGGCGTGCACCAGTTGCTTCTCGACCTTGAGCTTGATCTCGGTGATCGCCACCTTGCGCTGGTGGACGACGTCTTGCAGCATCTCCTTGCTCTGGGTGTGGCAGTTGCGGCAGGTTTGCTCGAAGCGATCGAAGGGGTTGCCGACCTTGTGATCCGTGTAGACCTTGCCCTGTTCGTTCTGCACCTTGGGCATGTGACAGTCGACGCAGGCGACGTTGTTCTGACCGTGAATGCCGGCGCGCCAGGTCTCGTATTCCGGGTGCTGGGCCTTGAGCATGGGGGCTTTGGAGAGGGCGTGGGTCCAGTCGGCGAAGCCAACTTCGTCGTAGTACTCTTCCATCTGCTCAACCGTGGTGCCCTTGTCCCAGGGGAATTTCACCGCCTTGGTGGGGCCGTTGAAGTAGTACTCCACGTGGCACTGGCCGCAGACCTGGGATTGCTGATCGAAACGACCCTGCTCCTTGAACGGCTTGTGGATGGCGTTCATGGCTCTGTCCGCATAGGGGCGGGAGAGCTGCAGGGCGGGTTTGCCCTCCTTGAACTCCTTGGAGGCGGTATCATGGCAGTCGGCGCAGCCGATGGTGTTGACGATCTCCGGGCCACCCTTGGCCCACATCCCCTTGAAGTAGCCATCCTCGCCCTTCTCGTCGATGACGCGGGCCACGTCCGGGCCCTTGCAGCTCCAGCAGGCCATGGGCAGGGGGCCATCCTCGGCGGTCTTGGGGGCGCCGGTGCGCAGGGTTTCCCGCACGTCGGTCAGGGCGTAGAAGTGGCCGCGCGGCTTGTTGTAATCCTTGGAGAAGGGGTAGCCGGCCCAGAGCACCACCATCTGCGGATCTTCCGCCAGGGCGTCGGTGCGTTCCTTGCTCTCGCTGGTCGATTTCCAGCTGTCGAACTGATCGACGTGATCCTTGGCGAACAGCTCGTTGCGCGCCTCGAACTTGCCCTTGGGGGTGGCCTCATCGGCCATTGCCCAACTGCTGCCCAGCAGGGCCGTCAATAGCAGGGCAGCGAAGCCCAGCCTGGATGGTTTGTTGTGTGAACCCACGATCATCACTCCCAGATAAATGTCCTTGCGGGGCCTGATCCTTCCATCTTGGTGCGTGGATATCAGTGCCCGTCGTCGACGGGCATGGCAGGCCGATTAATTTTTATTGGTGCATAAAGAATGCTTTTTATGCGATTGCTCAGGGAGATATTACCAAATAGGTAAAACGGATAATTATTTATCGCGACGGGGATTGCGCTAGATCAATTGCCAGCGGATCCACATGTGAAAAGTGAGATCCAGCTTTAATTATTGAATGCTATTGGGAGCTTAGTGCGAATGACCACTGCCGGATAAGGGCCATACCGGCGGGAAGACAGGCGGGGGAAGGGGCTCCATTCCCTGGAGTGAGAGAGATGAGAGGGCATTGCCGGCATGGGAAACTGTGGTGAATGAACGAATGGAAATTCACTTTTATCGATACGGCGCCTACCCTGAGAGGTTCACGGTGAAATGATCGGCACTCAGGCCAGACCGGGCAGGCAGTCAGAAGCTGTCGTATAAATGGGTGCCAAGAGACACATGCCGGGTGACGTCCAAAGAGAAATGAGCGGAAATAATGCAGATATCCCCATGGGATAACGTTTTCTTGCATTAAGTAGGACGTTTGGCCGTATTTTCTTTCGATATTTTCGAAAATGTCGAAGGGATATATGCCGGCCGAGACGGTAAAATGACCACCTGTCACTGTGACTTCCCCGTCCCTTCATATGCAGGGGAGTCAGTGTTTATGCGTTGGAGGAAATATGGCTGAGCTGCGAATCGAAAAACCGACCCTGATTACCCAATTGGAGGGGGTCGTGTTTGTCATGGATGCCGACGGCACCTTGCACCGTGCGGCGGTGGGCATGCAGCTGCAGCCTGGCGAACGTCTGCTCGCCGAATCCGATGGGCGATTCGAGTTGGCCGATCCGGCCGCTGAAGCCAACACCTCAGATAGGCTCGAGCTGGCTCAGTTGCAGCCGGATCCCCAGCAGCTCGATCCCGAGCTGGCCAGCCTGCAGGAGGCCATCCGCCAGGGCGCCGACCCGACCGAGCTGTTTGAGGAGACCGCGGCCGGTAACGCGGCAGCCGCCACGGGGGGCGGTGTGGTCGGCTCCAGCGCCGGTGGCTTCGTGGTGGTGGATCTCAACAACGACTTCACCGTGGTGGAGGCGGGCTTTGACACCAACCACCAGGTTTCTCTTCAGGGCAATGACGAGCCCTATGTCGAAGATCAGGATCAGCAGGCCTATATCACCATCACCGAGCCCCAGACCCTCGACAACATCATCAACGCCGATGAGGCGGCCGGGGTCATTATTCGTGGCACTGTGCAAGATGTGGAAGTCGGCCAGACGGTGACCGTCACCCTGACCGATCAGGACGGCAACCGCCTCACCACCACCACTGTGGTGCTGCCCGGCTTCGTCTGGGAGGCCAATTTCGGCGATGTCACCGGCAAGCTGGTGGATGGCCCCCTGACGATCCAGGCCGATACCCAGGATGCTGCCGGCAACAGGGCCAGCGATCTCGGTCAGACCCTGCTCGACACCATCACCACCATCACGCTCGACCTGGCTGATGAAAGCGACACCGGCGCCAGCCAGGGGGACGATCTGACTCGCGACACCACCCCGCTGCTGCAAGGCAAGGGGGAGCCCGGCGCCACCGTCACCCTGAGTCTCGGTGGCAAGGTTATGACCGTGCTCACCGTCGATGGCAATGGCAACTGGCAATATCAGATCCCGAACGACATGGCCGACGGGGCCTATGATTTTCGCGTCGACTCCGTCGACATCGCCGGCAACAGCGCCAGCGACACCCTGACCGTCACCGTCGATACCCAGGCCAGCATCGACATCGACGATCTCGACACCCAGAACATCCTGGGCCACGACAACGCCACCCTGAGCGGCACCACGACTCAGGTCGAGGCGGGCCAGAGCGTCACCGTCACCCTCATCGGCCAGAATGGCCAGACCCTCTACAGCGGCACCGCCCTGGTGGGCAGCGACGGTCGCTGGCAGCTTGATAATCTCGATTTGTCGACCATCCAGGGCCCCTACGAGGTGCGCGCCGAGGTGACGGATCTGGCGGGTAACCGGGTGGTCGACGGGGCGCCCCTCATCGGCCAGAGCGATGTGCTGACCTTGTCCGAGGCGGATCTGGCCAAGGGCCCGGTGAGTGCCGCCGGTTCCCTGCATACCGGCGCCGGCATGGATGGCAGCCTGCAGGTGAGCTTCGCCGCCGATCAGAGTGCCCTCGAGCAGCTCGGTCTCAGCAGCCAGGGCACGGCGCTCTCCTACCAGATAAGCGGTCAAACCCTCACCGCCAGCGCAGGCGGGATCACCGTTTTCACCCTGACGCTCTCCAATGACGGCAGCTATCGCATCGTCTGGAACCAGAGCCTGGATCACGACCAGGACAGCCTGAGCCTGCCGTTCTCGCTGGAGTATCGCGACAGCGACGGGGATCTGGTCCACGCCAGCCTCAACGTCAATCTGGTGGACAGCACGCCCCCCGATTTTACGCTGACCCCCATCACCCTCACCGAGGATGCCTTTGCCGATGCCGGGGCCGTAGTGGGCCAGAGCCACTTCGTGGTAGGCCACCAGGCCGATCCCCTGCTGGCGGACTCCGTCGTCTTCGCAGATCAGGCCAATACCCTGGCCCGCCTTAACGGCAGCGGGCTCAGCAGCGACGGCCATGTGCTGAGCTTCGAGTTCAGCGGCGACCGTCTGCTCAGCGGTTATTACCTCGATGACAAGGGCAATCGAGTCGAGGTGATCAAGGCCGAGCTGAGTGCGAACCAGTCTGGCAGCGACATTGACGGCACCGTGACCCTCTCCCTCAATGGGCCCCTGGATCATCAGGGCAGCGATGAGCTCTCGCTCGGGCTCACCGTCTCGGCCAAGGAGATCGACGGTGATGAGACCCGCGCCGATCTGGTGGTCTCCATCAACGACGGCACGGATCCCAGCCTCGGCATCGACGGCGGCATCAGCCTGCAGGAAGGGGCATCGGGCCAGACAATGGATGGCCAACTGCCGGTCAATGTGGGCAGCGACCGTCTGGTGTCCCTCAACTTCGAGGCGAGCCAGCCCGGCCTCGACGGTCTCACCAGCGGCGGTAAAGCCACTAGTTATCAGGTCAATGGCAACCAGATCACCCTGCTCGATGCCGCTGGCAAGGTCATTTTGACTGTTACTCTGGACCTGGACGGCAAGTACCATCTGCAGCTCGACGGCGTGCTGGATCAGCCGCTGGACAGCAACAGCGTCAACCTGGGCCTGCAGGTGCAGGGCACCGATTTTGATGGGGACCAGAGCAACCTCGGCACCCTGAATATCGCCATCACCGACGGCGCCCTGCCGAGCGTGGATGCGGTCACTTTGAATCTGGTGGAAGACAGCGACTGGAGCGCCGCTCAGAGCCTCTCCGGCGATCTCAACATCACCGCCGGCACGGATCCCCTGGTCAACATCAGCTTCGATGCCAGCCAGCCGGGCCTGCAGGGCCTCACCAGCGGTGGCCAGCCGGTCGTGATCAGCGTCAGTGGCAACAGCATCAGCGGCACCGTCAACGGTCAGAACGTTTTCACCCTCACGCTTGATCAGAGAGGCCACTACGTCTTCACCCTCAACCAGCCGCTGGATCAGGGCAGTGCCGATAGCCTGCTCAAGGCGGGCTTCACCCTCACCGACAGCGACGGCGACAAGGTCTCCTCTTCCCTGAGCGTGTCTGTCGGCGATGGAGCCAACCCGGTGATCAGCGCCGTGACCGGCACCGAGATGACCGAGGCCAATCAGGGGGCCAAGGATGTGGTCAGCCACATGAGCTTCACCGTGAGTCACGGCTCCGATGCCCTCGATGCGACCAGTTTGAAGTTCGATATCGGCGCCATCCAGCAGAGTCTGGACGGCAAATACAGCAGCCACGGCAGCCCTGTTACCTTCACCCTGGACGCTGACGGCTCCCTGGTGGGCACCAGCGCCGACGGCCGCACCGTGCTGCGCGCCGAGCTGAGCCTGGTGGATAACAACGGTAACTGGAGCGTCACGGCCAAGGTGACTCTGAGTGGCGAACTGGATCATCAGGGCAACGAGTCCCTGGATCTGCCGCTCACCGTGACCCTGACCGACAAGGACGGGGACAGTGTTTCCACCGACTTGCCGCTGGTCATCAAGGATGGCAACGCGCCGGGCTTCGTGGCGGGCAGCGGGGTGAGCCTGGATGAGGGCAACCTCGATGGCAGCAGCCCCCTGAGCGGCACCGGTCACTTCAGCGTGGACGCTGGCTCGGATCGGGTGAGCGAAGTGTCGTTTGCCGATATCGCGGAGCAGCCAGCCCTGACCGCGCTCGGTCAGACAGTCCTCTACGAACTGGTGGACGGCGATGCCAGCATCCCGGGCAACCAGATCCTCAAGGGCTATGTGGAAGTCAATGGCCAGCGCATTGAAGTGCTGCAGGTCGAAATCAGCGGCAAGCTCGACAACGCCGCCAACAACGGCTTCGACTACAAGGTGACCCTGTTCGAAGGGGTGCACCAAGCCAACGGCAGCAGCACGACAGAGCTGCCGTTCAAGATCAATGTCGTCGACAGTGACAAGGGTGCGGGCAACAACGACAGCACCAGCGGCACCCTCAACGTCAGCATCGGCGAGGGGAACAACCCGACCATCACCCTGACCGGGGTGACCCTGAAAGAAGGGCGCTTCGACGGCGCCGCCAGCGGTGCGACTGGCGACGATCAACACGCCACCGGCACTCTGACCATCACCGCCGACTCGGATCCCGTGGTGGACGTGCGGCTGACCCTTTCCGGCCAAGTATTGGATGCGAGCGGCAACCCCATCACCCACAACGGTGAGACTCTGACCTGGCAGGAAGTGCCGGGCAGCAACGGCCACAGCTTCCAGGCGATCAGCCAAAGCGGCACCCTGGTGTTGATGGTCACCCTGCCGAACGTGCCGGGCCGCATCGAGGCTCACAGCGACGCGACCCTGGACTATCAGGTGACGGTGCACACCAACCTGGATCACGGGGCGAGCGACAACCTCAACCTGAGCCTGCCGGTACAGGTGACCGACAGCGACGGCTCGGTGATCAATGGCAGCACCAATGTGGTGATCAATGATGCGGCAGACCCGAGTCTTGGCATCGACGGCGGCATCAGCCTGCAGGAAGGGGCATCGGGTCAGACAATGGATGGCCAACTGCCGGTCAATGTGGGCAGCGACCGTCTGGTGTCCCTCAACTTCGAGGCGAGCCAGCCCGGCCTCGACGGTCTCACCAGCGGCGGTAAAGCCACTAGTTATCAGGTCAATGGCAACCAGATCACCCTGCTCGATGCCGCTGGCAAGGTCATTTTGACTGTCACCCTGGACCTGGACGGCAAATACCATCTGCAGCTCGACGGCGTGCTGGATCAGCCGCTGGACAGCAACAGCGTCAACCTGGGCCTGCAGGTGCAGGGCACCGATTTCGACGGTGACCAGAGCAACCTCGGCACCCTGAATATCGCCATCACCGACGGCGCCCTGCCGAGCGTGGATGCGGTCACTTTGAATCTGGTGGAAGACAGCGACTGGAGCGCCGCTCAGAGCCTCAGCGGGGATCTCAACATCACCACCGGCACGGATCCCCTGGTCAACATCAGCTTCGATGCCAGCCAGCCGGGCCTGCAGGGCCTCACCAGCGGTGGCCAGCCGGTCGTTATCAGCATCAGCGGTAACAGCATCAGCGGCACCGTCAACGGTCAGAACGTTTTCACCCTCACGCTTGATCAGAGAGGCCACTACGTCTTCACCCTCAACCAGCCGCTGGATCAGGGCAGTGCCGATAGCCTGCTCAAGGCGG
>NZ_JAKZFK010000035.1:0-41193 GCF_022549315.1 Aeromonas sp. MR16
ATCCGTCTGTCATCGAGCACCGGACCCCGTGCCGTTCATGCAATGACTGATACAACCCCGAGCAATACTGCACGCCGCGGTCCGAGTGATGGATAAGCTCCCCGCCGCCACATCGTTGCTTCAGTGCGTTCTTGAACGCCATCGCCACCGACTCGGCGTGCATCCCTTCGTGCACGTGATGACCCACTATCTTGCGTGAGTAAGCATCCGTCACCAGGCTCAGGTACAGCGGCCCGCTCCTGGCTGGCAGATAGGTGATGTCGGCGACCCAGACTTGCTCCGGTGCCACCGGCGTGACCTGCTCCGACCCTGCCTTGAGCAAGTTGGGATGACGGTAGAAGCGGTGAAAACTGTGGGTGGTCTTGTGATACGCCCGCCTGGGCTGCACCAGCAGACGATGCTCGGCCAATATCTGAAACAGCCTGTCCCGCCCAACCTTGAGCCCGCCATCATCCTGACCCTGCAGCAGATAATGCAGCTTGCGGGTGCCGACCCGCGGTTGTCGCAGCCGTACCTGACGCACGAAACGCACTACCTGCAGCCCCTGTGCGTGGCGCAGGTCTGCAACCCGATTGCGCTTGTAGTAAGCCTGACGGCTGATTCCCAGAAACCGGCAAGCCCTGACGATGGTCAGCCTCTCGACTTGCCGCTGCGAGAGGACTTGCCGGGTCGCTTTTTTACGATGGAGACACCGTAGTCGTTCTTCAGCACATCGACCACGGCCTCAAAGAACTGGGCCTTCTGGCTCATCAGCGCCAGCTGCTGTTCGAGCTCCTTGATACGTTGTTCGGGCGTCTGGTTGTCGGGGTCAGGCATGGTAGTGCTCCTGCCGGCGCGCACAGAAGCCCCCTGGCTCCAATCCTGCCGACCATGTTTACGCAACCATACCAGAACGGTGGAGCGGCCCTGAATGCCATATCGGGCCTGAGCCTGTTTGTAGGTGAGCTCGCCTTTTTCAATCTGCTCGACCAGCGCCAGTTTAAAAGTCAGCGAGTAATCGCGCTGTGTCCGTTTCACACCTTGTCCCATCGGGTTCTCCATTTATTGGGGGGGAAAGGTGTAAACCATATTCAGGACGGGACACAAACAAAAAAAGAGCCACACAATGTGTGGCTCTTTTATCAGGCTAGCAAGCTAGCGGATCAGGGGCGACCCGCCGGGCTCTTAGCCACGTTGACGGCAGCGGTGCTGCCACCGTGGCGGCCTGAGCTGGCGACCTCGTTACGAACCAAAGGTGCCTGGACCACCGGCTCACGAGTAGCCTGGGCAGGCACAGCTGCTGGCGTTGCCATGGGCGCAGAGGCCTTGCGAGCGCGGGCCAATACACCGGTACCCTTGTTGACCGATTTGGTCACAGGGGCGCTGGCAGCAGGCTCAGTCGGTGCAACGACCACGGCTTCAGGTGCAATGGCCGGGGCCACAACCTCTTCAACCTGTGGTGCAGGAGCAGACTCGGCGCTGACAACGGGCGCAGTTTCAACCGCAATCGGAGCAGGTGCCACCTCAGCTACGACGGCTTCGGCAACAGGCGCGTCCTCGGCGATCACAGCCACTTCGACTTCAGCAGTCACCGGCTCGGCAGCAGAGATTGGCGCCACGTCTGCGACGATGGCCACCGGCTCAGCGACAACAGCTTCAGCAACCTCGGCCGGGGCGGTAACGACAGCTTCGGCTTGCTCGTGAGCGTCTTCGGCGATGGCCTCGGCGATCACGTGCTCGGTCAGCGCCGCAGAGGCTTGCAGTGCGGCGGCAACGGCTTCGGCACTCGGGATGGTGACGACGGGTACCGCAGGCTCTTCCACTTTCACCTGAGCCGCATCCGCCTGAGCGGCCGCAGTCAGTTGAATGTCAGCTTGGGGCTCATCATCACGCTGGCCACGGGCATCTTCGTTGATGCGCTTGCGACGCTGGCCTTCGATCCGCTGGCTGCGCGGGGTACGACGAGAGCGGCGCTGACCGTCGGTCTGTTCCTCTTGCTCACCGGCCACGGCCTGGGCATCGACGACCTCATTCACCTGCTCGTCCACGGGCAGAGCAGGGGTCTCGGCAGCCACGACATCGACCCGAACCTGCTTGCGCAGTTGACGACGTTCGCGACGCTCGGCCACCTTCTGCTCTTTCTCCTGCTGCGGCTCGTCATTGACAATAGCAGTATCAAGCTGAACGGCTTCTACCGCTTCAACGACCACTTCGGCGCGAGGTTCGCGCGGAGCACGGGGTTCACGAGCCGGGCGCGGGGCGCGGGGTTCACGTTCCTGACGCGGCTCACGAGGTTCGCGATCCAGACGCTGTTCGTTGCGCTCACCGCGGGGCTCACGCTCCTGACGGGGTTCACGATCCATGCGCTGTTCACCACGGACTTCACGTTCCTGGCGAGGCTCACGTTCTTTGCGTGGGCGACGGTTGCGGTTCTCACCACCCTCGCGGTTGGCTGCGCCTTCACGCTTCTCACCGGCTTCCGCAGAGGGGCGGTTGCCGCGGTTGTCATCACGACGACCACGTTGGCCACGGCTGCGGGTTTCGTCACGTTGATGACGGTGACCCTCTTCTTTGCTCGCCTCACGTACGGCCGGTTTCTCGGCGGGCGCTTTCACGTCGCCAGGTGCCGCATCGGATGCGAACAGAGCGGAGATGGCCTTGAACAGTTTGCCAAACAAACCTGGCTCGGCGGCAACCGGAGCCGGTGCTACCACAGGGGCAGGGGCGGTCGGTGCGGCAGGCTGGGGTGCTTGAACGAAGCCTTGCAGCAGCGGTTGCTCGCGCTCGATCACCTGAGCCTGCTTCGGTTGGTAGACCGGCTTGGCAATCTCGGTTTTCAGCTCGTAGCTGGCCGCTTCTGCGATCTCACCCTTGCGAATGCGAGTGACCTCGTAGTGCGGGGTCTCCAGATGCTGGTTCGGAATGATGTAGACACGGATCTCATTGCGCTGTTCCAGACCGGCAATAGAAGCGCGCTTCTCGTTGAGCAGATAAGCGGCGACATCGACCGGCACCTGAGCGTGTACCTGCTCGGTATTGTCCTTCATGGCCTCTTCTTCGATGAGACGCAGGATGGACAAGGCCAGTGATTCGTTGTCACGGATCACACCCTGACCCTGGCAACGAGGGCAGATATGGCTGCTGGACTCGTTGAGGGAGGGACGCAGACGCTGACGGGACATTTCCAACAAACCGAAACGGGAGATCCGTCCCAGCTGGATGCGGGCTCTGTCCTGGTGCACGGCTTCACGCAGACGGTTCTCCACGTCGCGCTGATGGCGCACCGGGGTCATGTCGATGAAGTCGATGACAATCAGGCCACCCAGATCACGCAGACGCAATTGACGGGCAATCTCGTCGGCCGCTTCCAGGTTGGTCTGCAGCGCTGTCTCTTCGATATCGCCGCCCTTGGTAGCGCGGGAGGAGTTGATATCGATGGAGGTCAATGCTTCGGTCGGATCGATGACGATGCTGCCGCCGGAGGGCAGGCGCACCTCACGCTGGAAGGCTGACTCGATCTGGCTCTCGATCTGGAAGTGGTTGAACAGGGCAACATCACCCTTGTACAGCTTCACGCGATTGAGGAAATCGGGGCGAACCAGCTCGATGTGAGACTTGGCACGTTCGAAGATGACCGGATTGTCGATCAGGATCTCGCCCACATCGCGACGCAGATAGTCACGAATGGCACGCACGATCACGTTGCTTTCCTGGTGGATAAGCACCGGCGCCGAGCGATTCTGCGAGGCTTTGTGGATGGAGTCCCAGTGGTTGAGCAGAACGTTCAAGTCCCATTCCAGCTCTTCCGGGGACTTGCCCACACCGGCGGTACGCACGATGAGGCCCATGCCGTCCGGCACGGTCAGACCATTCAGGGCTTCCTTCAACTCGGTCCGCTCGTCACCCTCGATACGACGGGAAATGCCGCCAGCACGGGGGTTGTTCGGCATCAGCACCAGGTAGCTGCCGGCCAGACTGATAAAGGTGGTGAGGGCTGCACCCTTGGTGCCACGCTCTTCCTTATCGATCTGGACGATGACTTCCTGGCCTTCGCGGACCACTTCTTTGATGTTGGGACGACCCTGATAGGAATAACCGGAGGGGAAGTAATTGCGGGCGATTTCCTTCAATGGCAGGAAACCGTGGCGCTCGGCGCCATAGTCAACAAAAGCAGCTTCAAGACTGGGTTCTACGCGGGTGATTTTACCCTTGTAAATGTTCGCTTTCTTCTGCTCGTGTCCCGGACTTTCAATATCCAAATCGTAGAGCTGTTGTCCGTCAACCAGCGCTACGCGCAACTCCTCTTCCTGAGTCGCGTTGATTAGCATTCTTTTCATTGAGTTCTCATTATTTTGTCATTTTGATTCCTCCACAGGATCCTGCCGGCGCCGGCCTCGGGTCTTCAGCATGCTTGGGCAACCTCCCGGTTGGGGCATGCATGAGGCGCAAACTAAGGGCACTCTGGTTCTGCCTTCTCGAGAAGGCACGAATTAAGGATACCGATGTGGAGACAATTAAATCGGTTCTGTTTGCGTTCTCCATGCGTTGTACCTCGCACCCGGGAACCGTCATGTTCTTGTATACACGGTGTTTCGGGATTGGGTGGCATAAATTTTGGCCACTTAGTACAAGGCTTGAACACAATGACAAAACCTTGTTTATTATCCCATTTAAACCACTTTTATAGCAAGACGCCATTTTTTAACAAAGCATGCAGCCAAGGACCACCGGCAGTGTTAAAATCCGCGCCATGACACAGATACATCAACAAGTGCAGCTGCTCACCATCGAAGCTGAGCATGAAGGGCAGCGCATCGACAATTTTCTCAAGACTCAGCTAAAGGGCGTCCCCAAGAGCCTGATCTATCGCATCCTTCGTAAAGGCGAGGTGCGCGTCAATAAGAAGCGCATCAAACCCGAATACAAACTCTGTGTCGGCGACGAGGTGCGGGTGCCCCCCGTGCGCGTGGCCGAGAAGAACGAACTGCCCTCCGCCAACCTCGGCAGCATCCAGCGTCTGGAGAGTCAGATCCTGTTTGAAGACGAGGCCATGATAGTGCTCAACAAGCCGTCCGGCATGGCCGTGCACGGTGGCAGTGGCCTGAGCTTCGGGGTCATCGAGGGGCTGCGTGCCCTGCGCCCGGAGGCCCGCTTCCTGGAGCTGGTGCACCGGCTCGATCGCGACACCTCCGGCGTGCTGCTGGTCGCCAAGAAACGCAGTGCCCTGCGCAGCCTGCACGAGCAACTGCGCGTCAAAACCATGCGCAAGCAGTATCTGGCGCTGGTGCGCGGCCAATGGCAGCCCCACGTCAAGGTGGTCAACGCGCCGCTGCGCAAGAATGATCTGCAGTCCGGCGAGCGAGTGGTGCGGGTCAGCGGCGATGGCAAGCCATCCGAGACCCGCTTCCGCATCGCTCGTCAATTTGCCGAGGCGACCCTGGTCGAGTGCAGCCCTATCACCGGCCGTACTCACCAGATCCGGGTTCATACCCAGCATGCTGGCCATCCCATCGCCTGCGATGACAAATACGGTGAGGCTGCCTTCGACGAGAAGATGCGCGCTCAAGGCTTGAAACGGCTGTTCCTGCACGCCTGGAAGCTCAGTTTCACCCATCCGGTCGACGATCGTGAGATGCAAGTGGAAGCACCGCTCGCTCCCGAGCTCGACAGCTTCCTGAACAAGCTGGCCCGCTGATGCAAGATATCCGGCTCGCCATCTTCGACTGGGACGGTACCCTGATGGACTCGGTGGGGCGGATCGTCGCCTGCGTGCAGGGGGCCGCTCGGGATTGTGGCGAACCTGTGCCGACGGCGCAGGAGACGCATCAGATCATCGGGCTCAGCCTCGAGGTGGGCATTCCTCGCCTGTTTGGGTTGGGGCAGGGAAACGAGCGAGCTCAGGCCCTGATCGCCCGCTATCGCCATCACTATCTGCATGACGATACGCCAAGCCCGCTGTTTGCCGGGGCGAGCGAGTTGCTGCACCACTGGCACGCACAGGGCATCGCCCTGGCGGTCGCCACCGGCAAGTCCCGTCGTGGGCTGGACCGGGTATTGGATGAGACTGGGCTGCGTCCCTTGTTTGCCGCCACCCGTGGCGCGGACGAGGCGAACTCCAAACCCGATCCCCTGATGCTGACCCAGATCCTGGATGAGCTGGACTTGGTGTCCGGACAGGCAGTGATGATCGGCGATTCCATCCACGACATGGCGATGGCAGAGGCGCTCGCCATGCCACGCGTGGGGGTTACCTGGGGCGTACATGACAGGGAGCGCTTGCAAGCCCATGATCCGGTTGCCGTGGTCGACACCATGGATGAGCTGAGACTGCTGCGGAGTTAGTGCCCTATACGACACAACAGCAAAACGGGAGCCTTGGCTCCCGTTTTTTATCTCGTCATTTTTTATTTTTATAGCAAATTATGGCAAGGCCAAACCATGGCGCGCCAGTAGCTCGATCAGACCGATAAGGGGGAGGCCGGTCAACGCATTGGGATCGCGCCCCTCCAGCCCCTTGAACAACACTATGCCCATGCCTTCACACTTGAAGCTGCCCGCGCAATCGAGGGGTAACTCCGCTTCCACATAGCGGCGAATGGCGGCCTCATCGAGGTGGCGAAAATGCACGGTGAAGGGTTCAACCAGCTGCTCTGCCTTGCCACTGGCCGCATCCAGCACGCAGAGGCCGGTATAGAAGGTGACACTCTTGCCTTGCGCCGCCATCAGCTGCGCCACCGCCTTCTCTACCGTGCCCGGCTTGCCGAGGATCTGGCCGTCACACACGCACATCTGATCAGAACCAATGATTAACCCCTGATCATGGTGTCGGGCGACAGCATCCGCCTTGGCAAAGGCCAGTCGCGCGACCAAGGCTTGGGCCGATTCATCCGGCAGAGGCGACTCGTCAACCTCGGGAGAGGCACATTGAAACGGCAAGCCAAGTTTTTCCAGCAGCGTCTTGCGATAGCGGGAGGTCGAGGCAAGGATCAGGGGGGCGCTCATAATCTGATGATATCCATTTATAAATCAATTGGTTGATTCTATATGGCAGCGTGGTTTGGCGCAAACAGACAGGCCGGTCAGGATCTCGATCCTGAGGTTTGGCAGGTAATAATCGAGAGCATGAGGGCGCATTGACTGGTCCCAGGACGAAGATGGGGCGGCTGCACGAAAAACGGCTATAAGCATAGGAGTGAGAATGGGGAGGCAAGGATGAAAAAATGTTGTGCACTGGCCTTGATGTTGATCACTTTCTCGAGCTGGGGGCAGGGGTGGCAACCTCAGCAGGGGGAGGGGGGAGTCAACATCTGGACCCAGCCACGTCCACCGGGTCCCTACCTGGCGCTTCGCCTGGAGATGCGCGTCATGGCCGAACCTACTGCGCTCCTGACCGTGCTGCGTGATACCAGTCGGCACCGGGAGTGGCTGCCCAAGAGCCGCGAGGTGCGGGTGCTGGCAAGATCCGGTGCCGATGATGAACTGGTCTATACCCTACTGGAATCCCCCTGGCCGGTGCAGGACAGGGAGCTCATCACCCGCTCCCATGTGTCGAGACGGGCCGACTGCGGATTGGCGCTCAAGGTTTGGGCCGAGCCCGATGCGCTGCGTGAGCAGCCGGGTCTGGTGCGGATCCGGGCCAGCGATGGGCGCTGGGAAGCCCTGCCACAACCAGATGGGAGTACCTTGGTCCGGCTTGAAACTTACACCAACCCGGGCAACAGCCTGCCGGGCTGGATAGTCAATCCGGTCGCCATCAAGGCGGCTCTAGAAAGCTTCCAAGCCATTCGCCGCCTGATGGAGGCTATGCCTCGGCATCAGCCATCCCTGTTGAGCGCAAAAAACCTTTGTACGGCCACCCCCTGAACCCTTGAGCGAGGGCGAAATATTGATTCAATCATCCATCACCAGCAGGGGGCAACCGGCCGGGCTATCCGGTCGGCTGGCAAGCACGGACTCGATGCGATAGAGGCCATCGTAGTCGGCCGTGCGTCCCTCTGTATTGGGGTTGTCTTCGAAATGCCCCGTCACTTCCACATAGAGCGGCTGGGGGGAAGCCGGATGACTTTCGTCCCGTTTGCTCAACTTGTCTCGCAGGGATTGCAGCACCTTGTTCTCACCCTGTATCCAGAACGCATTGTCCGCGTCACAGGGGATGAAAGACTCGATCTCCTGCTCCCGGTAGTCGTGTCCGGTGGTCTTCTCTTCGGCGGCCGCGGATGACTGCGAACAGATAATCAATAAAACCAGCGCCAACGAGCAAGGGATCAAGCCTTTCATAAACAAGCTCCAATAATGTCCTTCAATGAGATCCGTCATCATGTTGAGTACAGAACCTGGCGCAGGTCTGAACCACGACCAGATCCGGCCGATGAAGCAGGTCGAGCATGGAATTGAACAGGCAGGTAAGCTCACCTAGTTTGCCCGC
This sequence comes from Aeromonas sp. MR16, assembly GCF_022549315.1. Classification (NCBI taxonomy): domain Bacteria; kingdom Pseudomonadati; phylum Pseudomonadota; class Gammaproteobacteria; order Aeromonadales; family Aeromonadaceae; genus Aeromonas; species Aeromonas sp. MR16. Next base: position 8,405 of record NZ_JAKZFK010000035.1, read on the forward strand.
GCAGCCGATGAACGGAGGGTTGATCGTGCAGGATCCTGTATTGGATCCCGCTGTTTGTGGCATAATCAGCTACCGATGAACGCAAGTTCCTGTCTTCAGGGGCCTGCGTGGTTAAAATCATCGGCGGTAAGGACTTTTTCCTTTGACTATCCCTTGTTGGACCTATAATATTCGCGCCCTATGCAAAAGGTGAAGTTGCCCGTTAAGGTTGATCCAGTCCGTAATGCCTTGAAGCTACTCGATTATGTCGGGATAGTGGAAAAGTCGCAGATGCCCAGACTGGAAGCATCAACCGAAGGCTTGCAAAGTGATGTGGACGTCACCCTGCAGTTTGGTAAAGACATCCAGAAGTTGACCGTTATGAAAGGCACTGCCCATGCCAAGGTCGAACTGGTTTGCCAACGTTGCGGTGAGACGTTCGAGCACCTTTGCGAAGCTGATTTTATCTACACTCCGCTGTTCGAAAGAACAAACGAGGAAGAGCTGCCGGAAGCTTATGAGCCCATTGAATTGGACGAAAACGGCGAGATAGATCTTCATCAAATCCTGGAGGATGAACTCATCCTCTCGTTGCCTCAAGTGGCTATGCATCCAATGGATGCCTGCCCGCGAGGAAACATGGAAATGACTTGGGGTGACATCGAGCCTGCTGATGAGCGGCCGAATCCCTTTGCAGCTCTTGAAGCGCTCAAACGTAAGTGAATTTTTAGGAGTTAGCCTACCATGGCCGTACAACAGAACCGTAAAACCCGCGCCAAGCGTGGCATGCGTCGTTCCCACGATGCACTGACCGCTGCAGCACTGACTGTTGATCAGACCAGTGGTGAAATCCATCGTCGTCACCACGTGACTGCCGATGGTTTCTACCGCGGTAAAAAGGTAATCGCTTAAGGATTGCCTTTGTCTACGCAAACTGTCGCGCTAGACATAATGGGGGGAGATATTGGCCCCTCGGAAACAGTGCCTGCCGCCGTGCAGGCACTGTCTCTTCTGCCTCAGCTAAAACTTATTCTGGTCGGTGACCAACACCAGACCGCCTCCTTGTTACAGCAACATGGCTTGCTGACTCATCCCCGCGTTCGGTTTGTCCATGCCTCCCAGGTCGTTGCCATGGGTGATAAACCGATCGTCGCGTTGCGTACCCTCAAAGACTCCTCCATGCGGGTGGTGCTGAACCTGGTCAAGGCCGGTGAGGCCGATGCTTGCGTCAGCGCCGGCAATACAGGTGCCCTGATGGCCATGGCCAAGTGCGTGCTCAAGTCCTTGCCCGGCGTCGACAGACCCGCGCTCATCAAGGCGCTGCCCACCTTGGGCGGCAAACGCACCGTGATGCTGGATCTGGGCGCAAACGTGAGCTGCGATGCCGATACCCTGCTGCAATTTGCGGTGATGGGGTCTGTGGTCGCCGAGAAGGTGGAGGGGATAGCTTCTCCCCGGGTCGCCTTGCTCAACGTGGGGGAGGAGGAGATCAAGGGGAACGATCTGGTACGCCACAGCGCGGAGCTGCTACGCCAGTGCTCCGCACTCAACTTCGTCGGCTTCATCGAAGGAGACAGGATCTTCAGCGGTGAAACCGATGTGATCGTCTGTGACGGTTTCGTCGGCAATGTGGCGCTCAAGACGGCCGAGGGGGTGGTGCGGATGATGGCCGAATTGGCCGGCTATCCCCGTAAAAAGCGCAGCTTTCTTGGTCGACTCGCCGGATTTATGTTCAAACGGCGTTTTTCTTACCTGAACCCCGACCAGTATAATGGCGCAAGTCTGTTAGGATTGCGCGGCATTGTGGTAAAAAGCCATGGGCGGGCCGAACGGCACGCTCTGTGTCATGCGATCCTGCTGGCCGCACAGGAGGCCAAGCATCAACTTCCATTGCAAATAGCGGATCGCCTTGAATCTGTCTTTTCCGACAGGGACTTATAAGAACTCTATGCATAGCAAAATTCTGGGTACTGGCAGTTACCTGCCGAGTGCGGTGCGTACCAATGCCGATCTCGAGCAGATGGTCGAAACCAGTAACGAATGGATCGTGGAACGTACCGGGATCCGTGAACGTCGCATCGCAGGGGCCGACGAGACCGTCGCCACCCTGTCTCATCAGGCGGCCTTGCGGGCGCTGGAGGCGGCGGGTCTGACTGCGGCTGATCTGGACATGATAGTGCTGGCCACCACCAGTGCCGAAAACGCCTTCCCGGCTGCCGCCTGTGAATTGCAGGGGATGCTCGGGGTGCCGGGGATCCCGGCCTTCGACGTGGCCGCTGCCTGCGCCGGTTTCACCTACGCGCTGGCCATCGCCGATCAGTTCGTCAAATCCGGCGCAGCTCGTCATGTGCTGGTTGTGGGCGCGGACGTCTTGTCGCGCATGTGCGATCCCAAGGATCGTGGCACCATCATCATCTTCGGTGACGGGGCCGGGGCCGTGGTGATCGGGGCGAGTGAGGCACCAGGCATCATCTCTACCCATCTGCATGCCGATGGTCGCTATGGGGAACTGCTCAAGCTGCCGCAGCCACACCGTGGCATGCCGGGTGCCGAGCTCGAAGCCTACATGTATATGAAGGGCAACGATGTGTTCAAGGTCGCGGTGACGCGCCTGAGCGAGATCGTGACCGAAACCCTTGCCGCCGCCAACATCGAGCCAAGCGAGCTCGATTGGCTGGTGCCGCACCAGGCCAACTTCCGCATCATCAACGCCACCGCCAAGAAACTTGGCATGGGGTTGGACAAGGTGATCCTGACCCTGGATCGTCACGGTAATACCTCCGCCGCCTCCGTACCCATCGCCTTCGATGAAGGGGTACGTGATGGCCGTATCAAGCCGGGCCAGCTAGTGTTGCTGGAAGCCTTCGGCGGCGGTTTCGCCTGGGGTTCGGCGCTGGTGCGCCTCTGATATCAAGTCGCGCCCTTGATATCCGTCTCGGGCGCCCGCTTGTCGATTTCGTCTTACCTTAAAGGAATCAATGATGACCCGATTTGCCATTGCCTTCCCGGGACAAGGCTCCCAGAGTGTCGGCATGCTGGCCGAACTGGCCGAGCAACACGCCGTGATTAAAGAGACCTTCGCCGAGGCGAGCCAGGTGCTGGGTTACGATTTGCTGGCCCTGGTCATGCAAGGCCCGGCCGAGGATCTGAACAAGACCTGGCGCACCCAGCCTGCGCTGCTGACCGCTTCCGTCGCTCTGTGGCGCTTGTGGCAACAGCAGGGTGGGGCGACTCCCGCCGTCATGGCAGGTCACAGCCTGGGTGAATATTCCGCCCTTGTGTGCAGCGGCGCGCTCAACTTTGCCGATGCAGTCAAGCTGGTTGAGCTGCGGGGCCTCGCCATGCAGGAAGCCGTGCCGGAAGGCACCGGTGCCATGGCCGCTATTATCGGTCTGGACAACGACTCCATCGCCGCCAACTGCGAGAAGGCAGCGCAAGGTCAGGTTGTCTCTCCGGTCAACTTCAACTCCCCGGGGCAGGTGGTCATCGCCGGTCACAAGGAAGCGGTCGAGCGTGCCAACGTACTGATGAAGGAGTCCGGCGCCAAGCGTGCGCTGCCACTCCCCGTGTCGGTGCCATCGCACTGTGCCCTGATGAAACCGGCCGCCGAAAAATTGGCCGCCGCGCTGGATGGGATCGAGATCAAGGTTCCAAGCATCGCAGTCATCAATAATGTGGACGTATCCTGTGAACAGGATCCGGCCGCCATCAAACAAGCCCTAGTGCGTCAGTTGTTCAGCCCGGTCCGTTGGACCGAAACGGTCGAGCGGATGGCAAATGACGGCATCACCCTCGAGATCGAGATGGGACCGGGCAAGGTATTGACCGGGTTGGCCAAGCGCATCGATGCACGCGTGGAAGGTGTTCACGCCAACGATGCTGGCTCTTTCGAGCAGGCGCTGGCCCAGTCCAAGTAACAGGAGCGAGTCATGAGTTTTACCGATAAGGTTGTGTTGGTCACCGGTGCCAGTCGTGGCATCGGTCGTGCGATTGCCGAAACCTTTGCGGCCCGTGGCGCCAAGGTAGTGGGTACCGCGACCAGCGAAAACGGCGCCGAGGCCATCAGCGCCTACCTGGGCGAGCAGGGCTGCGGCATGGCACTGAACGTGACCAGCCAGGAATCCATCGAAACTGTCTTTGCCGCCATCAAGGCACGCTTCGGCGAGATCGATATCCTCATCAACAACGCTGGCATCACCCGCGACAACCTGTTGATGCGGATGAAAGATGACGAGTGGAACGAGATCATCGACACCAATCTCACCTCCCTGTACCGTCTGAGCAAGCCGGTGTTGCGTGCCATGATGAAGAAGCGCCATGGCCGCATCATCAGCATCGGTTCCGTGGTCGGTACCATGGGCAACGCCGGTCAGGTCAACTATGCTGCCGCCAAGGCGGGCCTGGTGGGCTTTACCAAGTCATTGGCCCGTGAAGTGGCATCCCGTGGCATCACGGTGAACGCGGTGGCCCCCGGTTTCATCGAGACCGACATGACCAAGGCGCTCAACGAAGAGCAGCGCACCGGCATCATGAATCAGGTGCCTGCCGGTCGTTTGGGCGATCCGAAAGAAATTGCCGCCGCTGTGGTATTCTTGGCGTCTGATGACGCCGCTTATATCACCGGTGAAACCCTGCATGTTAATGGCGGGATGTACATGGTGTAATCAATTTGTCGTGAGATCTGTTCAAATTTGCGATAGTACGCCGAAGTTTGGCACATTTCGTGGTTTGACCAGCGGCAAGCTACTTGCAAACTCCAGTCAATTGAATAAACTACCCCAACCAGACGCAATAGCGTATTTTTAAAGGAAAATTCAGGTCATGAGCAACATCGAAGAACGCGTAAAGAAAATCATCATCGAACAACTGGGTGTTAAAGAGGAAGACGTTAAGAACGCTGCCTCCTTCGTCGACGACCTGGGCGCTGACTCTTTGGATACCGTTGAACTGGTAATGGCGCTGGAAGAAGAATTCGATACCGAAATTCCTGATGAAGAAGCCGAGAAGATCACCACTGTTCAAGCGGCTATCGACTACATCACCGCTAATCAGGAATAAGTTCCTGTTCTGAAAGAAGCGGCCCAAGGGCCGCTTCTTTTATGTTTACTCCCTCTCAAAACACCTCTCGGAGACTACCTCAGTGTCAAAACGCAGAGTCGTGGTGACCGGCCTGGGGATGCTTTCCCCGGTGGGTAACACTGCCGAATCCAGCTGGCAAGCCCTGCTCAACGGGCAGAGCGGCATTTCCCTCATCGACCATTTTGATGCCAGTGAGTATGCGACCCGTTTCGCAGGCCTGGTCAAAGGGTTCGATCCCGAACAATACGGCATCAACCGCAAAGAAGCCCGCAAGATGGATCTCTTCATCCAGTACGGCGTGGCGGCGGGTGTGCTGGCGCTGGATGATTCCGGTCTCGTCATCAACGAAGAGAACGCAGAGCGGGTTGGCGTGGCCATCGGCTCCGGCATCGGCGGCCTGGGGCTCATCGAGCAGAACCACAGCAGCCTCGTCAATGGTGGCCCGCGTAAGCTGAGCCCCTTCTTCGTGCCATCCACCATCATCAATATGGTGTCCGGGCATCTCTCCATCATGAAGGGAATGCAAGGTCCGAACATCGCAGTGACCACCGCCTGCACCACCGGCACCCACGCCATCGGCATGGCCGGTCGCATGATCGCCTACGGTGATGCGGACGTGATGGTTGCCGGCGGCACAGAGAAGGCTTCCACTCCCATGGGGATGGGTGGCTTCGCGGCGGCCAAGGCACTCTCTACCCGTAACGACGAGCCCCAGAAGGCGAGTCGCCCCTGGGACAAGGATCGCGACGGCTTCGTGCTGGGCGATGGTGCCGGGGTGCTGGTGCTTGAAGAGTACGAACACGCCAAGGCGCGCGGTGCCAAGATTTATGCCGAACTGGTCGGCTTTGGCATGAGCGGTGATGCCTATCACATGACGGCGCCTCCCTCTGACGGGAATGGCGGTGCTCGTGCCATGAAGAACGCCATCAAGGATGCCGGCATCGCTCCCGAGCAGATCGGTTACATCAATGCCCATGGCACTTCCACCCCGCTGGGTGATGTGGCCGAGTTGCGCGGCATGAAGCAGGTGTTTGGTGAGCATGCCAAGTCGCTGATGATCAGCTCCACCAAGTCGATGACCGGCCACCTGTTGGGTGCCGCTGGTGCCATCGAGGCGATCATTACCGTGCTGGCGCTGCGCGACCAGATGGTCCCACCGACCATCAACCTGGACAATCCGGACGAGGAGTGCGATCTGGATCTGGTGCCTCATGTGGCCAAAGCCGGTCAGTTTGAGTATGCCCTGTCCAATTCGTTTGGTTTCGGCGGCACCAATGGCTCCCTGATCTTCAAGCGCGTATAATTCGCTCTGGGCGGCTTTCTCAGCAAAGAGTCGGGCCCGATACCCTGGTATCGGGCCTTTTTTATCAAAGGGACACGCATGTTGATCAATGGAGTGCCAACAGAAGCCTTATCCGCCAAGGATCGTGGCTTGGCATATGGCGACGGCCATTTCACCACCATGCTGGTGAAACAGGGGCAGGTTGTCTGGTGGCCGGCCCATCTGGCTCGTCTGCAACATGCCAGCGCCAGACTCGGTTTCGCGGAATTACCCTGGGACAAACTGGCCACTGAGGTGGCGCAATTGGCGACAGGGCAGACGCAGGCTGTCGTGAAGGTCGTGTTGACCCGTGGTAGCGGTGGCCGGGGCTATGATGGTGCCGATTGTCACTCACCGACCCGCATCGTCTCCCTGGGGAATTACCCGTGCCATTACCAGGGCTGGCAGCAGGATGGCATCGCGGCGCTGGTCTGCCAGCAACAACTCGGTGACGCCCCCATGTTGGCGGGGCTCAAGACCTTGGGGCGGCTGGAGCAAGTTTTATTGAAAAGCGAACTTGCCGCACGGGGTGGAGTCGAAGGTATAGTATTGAACAGCCGTGGATTTCTGGTAGAAGGAGTCAGCGCAAATCTGTTTTGGCGTCGTGGTAAAACGGTGTTCACACCGGATCTCTCCCGCGGGGGGGTCGACGGCATCATGCGCAGGCGTGTGATGATGATGCTTAAACACATGGGCATTGAACTGCGTGTCGTGGAGGCTCCGCTGGAGTCACTGTGGCAGGCCGAGGAAGTATGGCTGACCAATACCCTGATGGGCATAGTGCCGCTGATCCGCATCGGCGATCAGGCCTATCCCAATCCGGTATTGAGCCGTCGTTTACAGGAGCGTTTGGTCATTGAAGTTTAATCGGCTTTACACCCTGCTCGCGGGGGCTGCCCTGTCGGTTGCCGTCGCCGGGGGCTATGTATATTACAAATGGCAAGAGGTGGAGACCCTCACCAACAAGGGGCCGACGCGCCTCTTCACCGTCGAGAAAGGCGCCCACGCAGCGCGCCTGATTGCCGAGCTGGGGGAGGGGGACACCAGTCCCTGGGCGGTGCGTCTCTGGTTGCGAGGCCATCCCGAACTGGTGGCCATCAAGTCCGGTACCTATGAAATCAAGGAAGGGGCTCCGCTCAAGGAGACCCTCTCCCTGTTCGCCTCTGGCAAGGAGTTTCATTTCAGCCTCACCTTCGTCGAGGGTTCCCGCTTCGAGGATTGGCGCAAGCAGATCGAAGGGGCTCCCTATCTGGAGCGGCTGACGGTGGAGCAGAGCGAAGCCGATCTGGCCCAGGAGCTGGGTATCGACAACGGCAAGCTGGAAGGCTGGTTCCTGCCAGAGACTTATGCTTACACTACTCATGCCAGCGATATTTCCATCTTGCGCCGTGCCTATCAAGACATGAAGGCCTTCCTGCAGGAGAGCTGGGAAAAGCGTCAGGCCAACCTGCCTTACAAGAGCCCTTACGAGGCGCTGATCATGGCCTCTATCATCGAAAAAGAAACCGGCCAGCCGGATGAGCGGGCGCAGATCGCCTCGGTGTTCGTCAATCGCCTGCGCCTTGGCATGAAGCTACAGACCGATCCCACCGTTATTTACGGGGTCAAAGACAGGTACGATGGCAACATCCGCCGCAGCGATCTGACCGATGTGAACCCCTACAACACCTATGTGATCGATGGCTTGCCGCCGACCCCCATCGCGATGCCGGGCAAGGCCTCCATCGAGGCGGCGCTCAACCCCAAGCCGACCGACTATCTCTACTTTGTCGCCAAGGGGGGCGGGGCCCACTACTTCTCCAAGACCCTCGATGAACACAATAGAGCGGTTCGCGAATTCATATTGAAGAAACCCTAATGTCAAAATTTATCGTAATTGAAGGATTGGAAGGGGCAGGGAAGAGCTCCGCGGTGCGGTACGTCACCGACTACCTGCATGCCCACGGCATCGAGCGGATCGAGTGTACCCGTGAACCGGGTGGCACCCCCCTGGCCGAGCGGATGCGCGCCATCGTCAAAGAAGTCCACGATGAGCGCCTCACCATCGAGGCCGAGTTGCTGCTGATGTACGCCTCCCGGGTACAGCTGGTCGAGACCCGGATCAGACCCGCTCTGGCAGAGGGTTGCTGGGTGGTGGGGGACAGGCACGATCTCTCCTCCCAGGCCTATCAGGGCGGCGGTCGCGGCATCGACGCCACGCTCATCGGCGCTATCAAGCAGGCGGTGCTCGGTGACTTCAAGCCGGATCTGACGCTCTATCTCGACATCGATCCTGCCATCGGTTTGCAGCGTGCCCGTCATCGCGGCGAGCTGGATCGCATCGAGCTGGAGCAGCTCGGTTTCTTCGTGCGCACCCGCGCCCGTTATCTGGAACTCGCGGCAGCAGACGACTCCATCAAGGTGATCGATGCCGGGCAAACGCCTGAGCAAGTCAAGGCCGCCATCGAGGCGGCCCTCGGCCACTATTTGGCGAACGAGTCCTCATGTATCCCTGGCTGATCCCGGACTGGCAAAACTTAAGCCAAAGTGCCCAACGTGGTCGCCTCGGTCACGCCTGGCTGCTGCTCGGCGATCCCGGTCTTGGCAAGGAGCAGTTGGCCGAGCGGCTGGCGCGGTTGCATCTTTGTCAGCAGCCGGTGAGAGGTGAACCCTGCGGTCAGTGTCACTCCTGCCAGTTGCTGGACAAGGGACACCATCCGGATCTCGGTACCCTCGGTGCCGACAGCAAGACCATAGGGGTCGAGGCCATCCGCGAGATCTGCACTCGCCTGCAGAGCACGGCCCAGCTCGGTCGCGGCAAGGTGGTGATCATTCCGGATGCGGAGCGCATGACCGAGTCCGCCGCCAACGCCTTGCTGAAAACCCTGGAAGAGCCGGCCGGCGACAGTCTGTTGCTGCTGATCGCCTCCAGGGTTTCCCGCCTGCTGCCCACCATTCTCAGCCGTTGTCACAAGCATGTCTGTCAGCTGCCGGCGGAGGGGGAGACACTGCGCTGGCTGAGTGAACAGGGTCATCAGGCCACTCAGGCCCAGGTGCGGATCTGCCAGGGGGCACCGCTGCGTGTGCTTCGTTATCTGGAAGATCAGCAAGATGGCGCGCGCCGGACCCTGCTGGAGAGCTTCGTCTCCTTGTCACAAACCCCGACTCGCGCGGCCAGCGTCTGCGCTCAACTGGGAGAAGACAGCCAGGTACGGCTGCACTGGTTGCAACTGTTTTTATGCGATGCCCTCAAGACCCAGGCCGGTTGTGGTCACCACCAATTGGCGATGCCGGATCTGACGGCCCTCAGCCAGCAGCTGGCCGAGCGTCACTCCAGTGAAAAATTGCTGGAGGCGGAGCAGCAGCTCGTCGCCCTGAAGGTGGCCTGCCAGCCGGGCCAGCTATCCAACCCCACCATTCATCTGATGAACTGGCTTAATCGCTGGTTGTGAGATCGATTAAGAAGCAAACAAGCAAGGTTATGTATGTTACTCGTTGATTCCCATTGCCACCTCGATCGCCTCAGCTATGGCAGCAAGCAAACCGACATGGCGGCAGTGCTGGCCAAGGCGGCGGCGCAGAATGTGGGATATTTTTTGTGCGTGAGTGTGACCCAGGCACAGTTCCCGACCATGATGGCGGCGATCGCCCCTTACCCCCAGGTATTTGCCTCCTGCGGGGTACACCCGCTTAATCAGGATCCTGGTGTGGATGCCGTGCTGCTGCTGACTCAGGCAGCCGATCCCCGTGTCGTTGCCATCGGCGAGACAGGCCTGGATTACTTCTACTCGCCGGAAAACAAAGAGGTGCAGCAAGCCTCCTTCCGCGAACATATCCGGGTGGCGCGGGCGCTGAACAAACCCCTGATCATCCATACCCGGGATGCTCAGCAGGATACCCTGCAGATCATGCGCGAAGAGGCGGCAGATAAAGTGGGTGGTGTGCTGCATTGCTTCACCGAATCCCTCGAGATGGCGGAGGCCGCCATGGCGATGGGTTTCTATATTTCCATCTCCGGCATCGCCACCTTCAAGAATGCCACTGCCTTGCAGGCCGTGGTCAAGGCGCTGCCCCTCGAGCGGCTGCTGGTCGAAACCGACTCTCCTTATCTCGCCCCCATTCCACACCGGGGCAGGGAGAACGAGCCGGCCTTCGTGCGAGATGTTGCCCAGTTCATCGCTGACCTTCGTCAGATGCCGCTGGCGGCATTGGCCGAGGCCACCAGCCACAACTTCTTCGAGCTGTTCAAGCTGGCAAAAAGATGACCAACAAGGCCCCTGGAAATGGGGCCTTTTTATTTCTTATTATCAGCATAACTTACCATGCGAACTCTAAAAACAAAGGTCGTTATCTCTAATTTTTATATGGATCATAGCAGCTCTGATCCTGATTACTGGTGTAATAGAACAGACAATGCTGAGGTTGTATTGCGGATGCCAAGGGGGTTAAAACCAAGACTTTATAAGTATCGATAATATTCATTATCGATACTTGATGGATCTGAAAGATCCTGTAAGATCTTCCGAAACTTCGCATAGAATCATCAACTTAAGTGGCCTATCCAACCATTCAAAACCCCGCTCACCAGTCATTGCAGGCGGTGTTCGATCCTCAGCTCAATAGCCGCGCCAGGCGCTTCTTGCGCAGTGCCAAGGCGGACTCCACCCTCAATGCCTATGAGGCAGATACCCGTATCTTCGTCTACTGGTGCCAGCTGCAGCAGCTGGAGCCGCTGCAAACTACCCATCACGACATCATGAATTTCCTGGCGGATCAGGCCGATGGCGTTCTGGCCGATTGGGTATGGCTGGACAAGCAAGAGGGGAAGGGGGAGCTGCGCAATGGCGAGCCGCGTAAACCCGCGACCCTGGTGCGGCGACTCGCCGGCATTCGTTATGCCTTCAAGCAGAAGGGCATTCATCCCATGCCGACCGAACATGCGGAGATCAAGGAGATGATGCGCGGCATAGTGCGGCTCGGCGATAATCGAAAACGCAAGACGGGGGCCCTGACCCTGCAGCCGCTCATTCGGGTGCTCGACGACATCGATACTTCAACTCTGGCGGGACTGCGGGATCATACCCTGCTGCTGCTGATGTTCAGCGGTGCCTTGCGCCGTTCGGAAGCCGCCCGTATCGAGGTGAGCGATCTCGATTTTGTGGGTCAGGGGATAAGGCTTCGCCTCAAGCCGAGCAAACATCAGCTCCACGAGACCGAAATTGCACTCATCCCCGGCAAACAGTATTGCCCGGTGTCGGCGCTGGCCAACTGGCTCAAGAAGAGCCGGATCGGCGAGGGGCCGCTGTTTCGCCGCATGAACCGCTGGGGTCAACTCATGCCTGAGCCACTAGGACCTCAGGGCATCAACCTGATGATCAAGCGGCGCACCGGCCAGGTCATCGACGATCTCTATGTCAGTGGCCACAGCCTGCGTCGAGGCTTCATCACCTCGGCCGTGACCGCCGGCAAACCCATGAACAAGATCATCGAGGTGACACGGCACAAAGACATGCGTACCCTGCAGGAGTACTTCGACGACGCGCACAAGTTCTCCGATCATGCGCTGGATGGCCTGCTTTAAGATAACCGCGTCACCGTACAGATTACGTTAAATTGGGATTCAAACTAGGCGCCGCTGGAATTAGCCAGTTTTAACGGTTTGGATAACATGGAACGTAATCTCACAAGAAATTTCATTTTTCGTTGGTTTGAATGCGGATTCAATAAGGAGGAAACCGCAAAACTTTGTTTTGTATCTGTGACGGAAGTCACATTGTGGGACGAAGGGAAAGAGATGCCCGCAATATACAAACGAGTAATGAGGATGGCCGCAGGCAGAGAGCTACCCTCAATTTTCGAGCGGTACTGGGAAGGCTGGCGCATGTCCGGTTATCACCTTATCACTCCAGCCGGTTCCCAAATGACCAGGCAAAGGCTCGAGCTTCTGGATGTCATGGCCGCTGAGCATTTCAAACGATGGCACTCGCCACGGGTCAAATACAGGAAGTACAGATAAAAAGACAAGGGGCCTACGGGCCCCTTTGTTTTTCAGTCGTTCGTGCCAATGGGAAGCAGCAGGGTGAATTCCCCCCGTATTACTACACGGGGGGCCCCCAAACCGGCTGGCGCGGTTCCTCCCGCTTGTCTTCGACAGGAGGCCACAGCAGCCGCTGGCCGTGCCCCATAGGCTGCGCCTGGGCACTAGAGCCGGGCAATAAAGACGGTTTAGCAGGGAAGGGGGTGGAGCCGGGCATGGGGACAGATGGGTATGTTCCGGCGCCCGCCTACGTCATTCCGATTTGACGTAAGGGGAGCGCCTCATAGGGGCTAGCGCCCCTGTTCATTGACCCTGAACGCGATGGGCAGCTGACCTAACCCGGCGTCTGGTGCGGGCACGGTGCTCGCTCCAATCCGCCAGACAGATCAGCCCAAACACCAATGTCACAGACAAGAGCGGCGCGGCCACCAGGGCACCAAGCACATACCCTACACCAATATGAAACCCGAACTGATAGCCAGCAGCGAGCATCGCCGCGAACGCCAGCACCGCGAACGTAAAAATCATTCCCTGAATCATATCGATCACCTCAATTTAAGTAACCGTTACTTTAAAGCCGCACCACCACAGGCATCATCGAGCGCAGCAATGAGCCGCTGCACGGATGCCGCATCCACTTCGACCCCAGTGCGAGGGCCGTAATACTTAGCCGCATTGAGCAAGGTGCTCAGCATCAACACATCATCCCTATTTATTGTCACTGTGACGTTTTCATGATGCTGGCGAGCACGGTAATCCTTTTGGCGCTCAGCACCGGATTTCGCGTTACCGGTGGAGGGGCGACCACGGCGGCGAGGTTGCGGGATGAGTTCAAGAGTGGCGGTATCGGCTTGATCTTTCATGAGTCACATCCGTGTTTGCTGTCTAGATGTACTAATTATAGTCACAGTGACGTAAATTATCAAATTATTCGTTACTGTGACGCTAATTATTTTCGCTGACCCATTTGCCACAAATTAACGTCACTGTTACACAAAATATCGGCTGGCGGCGGCGTCGTCGTCCGCTAGACCGCTCCCTCCTCCTTTCCGCCTCCCGCATCCTTATCGGTAGTGGAGAAGGGATTCAACAACGCCGGAGCGGACGTCGTAGGGGCCTTAGGCTCAACAAACTTGGAAGGTTCACAATAGACAGTTACCGACTGACCGGTATCGACGTTGAACAGCTCGGCCTGGCAGTAACGCTTGAAGCGGACGGCATACCCCATGGACAAGAGTTCGTCATTGTTGGTGTGATACTCGGTGCCGTCCTTGGCATACAGCGCGAACGTCACCACGCCGTTACCCTGGGTGTCCAAGGCAGAGCCGGTCACATAGACAGCTTTGGCGTTATAGGGGTTCACAAAAACAGGCTGACCAGGAGATACCTTGTTAGTGCCACCAGTGCCCACATGATCAGGAACACGCGAATTACCTTGAACAGCCACAGCAGGATTGTTTTCAGAAGTTGCCACAGGTGAATTAGCATCGATATCAGCATTAATTTTATCGGCCTTAGAATAGTTATATATGGCATAACCAGCAAAGAACGAAATAAGTAACGCATAAAAATAAAAGAGGGGTGATGTGAAAGGGCCTTTCGACTGGCCGGACCTTGTTTGCTTTCCGGTTTGCGTCGATTTGTAGAGAAGAAAAGCAGCCAAAGGCACTTTCTCACGATAGACCGTAGAGTTAGCATTCGGAACGCCACTTTGACGCGGGTTATGTTCATATATCCTCGGCTTGCGTTTGAATATGAATAAGGAGTCTTTATTAGCTTGTGATTTTGCCAATTCAGCACAACCGCGCACGATTGGCGAAATATCATTTATATCAGGGGTAACACAAACAATATCCCAGTTAAATTTACGGTGGCGTTTAAAAGCCCCATTCAATGTTTTTGGGTAAACAATACGCCCATCTCCATCAAACAATAACGCACCGGTGTCATCGTAATCGCAGGACTCGAACTGTTCAGGCTTACAGGATTCAATAGCAGAATAATAATCCTCCATCAATCCCGGCGGCAATTGTTCCTTATATGTCTCAATGGGCTGATAATCCAAGTCGGATTCTTTCCACGACTTATCGGGGTATATATCCTGAACCTCATCCATGAGGATAAAGGACCCCACAGGGGCCCAGTGGAACCAACGCCGCCAGAGACGCAAGGCATCCTCATGGAGGATGTTAATACGATACAGGCGGGTAGTATCTGGGAACGTCTCCCCGAGTCGCTTAGCGATTTCCTCAAGGGGATAACAGCCCTCAAGGTTAGTGATACAAATTCGACCTTGCCGCAAGGCCGGCAGCAAGTCATACCATACCGCTGATGCCGACTTATAAGAGCCGTTAGGCCCATGACGAATAACAACGGCCATATCACCACCCCAAGAAATTCAAAACAAAGCGAGTGACAAGAGCATGAAGAATCATATTCATGCCATCCACTATCCCTGACTGAAATAAAAACCACTGCACCGACGACGGTAACGCACTCATCAATGGCTGCAATATTGCAGAAATATTAAAATCCTGAATGATTTGATGGGCCACAGAATAGCCCACTTTTATCATCATCAGCTCACCTTGAATCTTGACGTAAACACCAATTTCAACAATATAAGCCAACGTCCTAGAGACAATATAAGGGACACCATCGGTCAGAAACGCATGTGCATCGGTGAATATCCCTGACACCCAATTTATGAATTCGGTTATCATATTTCACTTCCTGTTTGTGATGAGATAAATGGCATACAGCGCACAGATGAAAAGAATAAGGGCAGCCAAGCCCAAATTCAGCATCAACTGAAACGCCCCCACACCGAACGGCAATACTGTTCCATGCATGTTCAAGGCCCATTCGTCAGGCTCACCCGATGCAGACAAATCAGTCATTTGAACCGAGGATTGAAACTCAGCTGCCAAATCCTTCATTTCTTGAATAGCGTCGGCTTGTTTCTCTTTGATTTCTGTAAACGCCGATTCAGGCAGCACGTTTTCCCAGAACGCACCCGAACCCGCACCTGGAACAAAGGGTGTTTCTTCTCCCGGTTCGTCGAGCTTGTCCGCTATATCGTTCAGGGTGGACTGGATACCGTCGAGCTTGCCGTTACCCGTGCCGATGGCCGAGCCAATCCCATCCAGTTTGCCATTACCCTGGGCTTGAAGCGTTGCAGCTGCGCCACCTCCACCGCCCATGGTCTTTACTATGGTGTTCTGGAGATCCTTATTGGTGTTCGAGATCAGATTACCGGTCGCCACGTTCTGGGCCGACGTCGCCTTGATCTGAGCGTTGGCAGCATCAGCAATGGTTTTCGTTACATCTTTCAAAGTGGCCGTGCCATCAGGGCCAGTCACAGTCGGTTGAACCGGTGTTCCTGTTGCAGAAGAGGCTGCACCATTGAGCTGACCAAGGGCATCCGTTGTACCCGGTGACGTTGTGGATTCGTCTACGGGCGTTGCAGAGCCATTCCCAGAGGTGTTTGATTCAGAGTCCACAGTGGGCTCTGGACGAACGACAGAACAGTTGGCACCAGTGAAAGCAAAGTTCCCCGTCCAGGCACCTGAAGCAAGTTGAGTACCACCCATGGTCTTGATAGAGCACTGCCCATAACAAGCCACATTACCAGCAGTAGAGGCAGGGTCAGGACCAGCCTGGAAGAAGTATTGAGAGGTATGTGTCAGGCCAGCGGCAGAACTGCAATTGGGGACACAGGTTTCCTTACCGTCCTTATCGACCCGGACAATAGCCCCCATCATGCAGACTTTAGGAGGAGCTTGACAAACCTTAGAGCCATTTAAATCAATGGGACCAAGCGTTAAATTTGGTTTGCCATCCGGAGGACAAGAATAAGAAGTTACAGTCGAACCACCAGTCATAGTCCCGGGGCTACTGATGCGTCCATACTTATCTTTAACGCTAAGTGCGGGCGGAGTTGAAGGAGAAACCGTGTAAGGGGCACTGCTATATGCATTCGTTGCATTAAAATTAGCAACGATTGCTGCAATACAATCATTATATGATTTATAACCACCCACTACAGGGCAATTGCCCATGTAAACCCCTGTTGATTTAGCAGGAGAAGATTCAACAGAGAAAGCATTAAATGAAAATAAAAACAGGAGGGCGAAGATCCATTTCATAAAAAAAAGGCGGGTTTCCCCGCCCCCTCGTGTTATGCCGAGTAAACCCCCGAGACGAACCCAAGCACGAAACAGAGGCCTGCCCCGAGGGCCCATAACAGGGCCGCGAACATTACTTCTTAGTCCAGCCCAGCAGGTGAGCCGCACCGAAGCCGATGAGCGCCAGCGAGAACACGCCGACCAGGATGAGATCCATGTTCGCTTCAGCCGTAGCACGGGCAGCGGCGAAGGTAGTCGCCAGATCAACGGCGAACGCCGAAGAGGAAGCGAACACCGCACCGACAACGACAGTGGCCGGACCGGCATACTTGCGAACTACCTGAGCGGAATACTTACGAACTTGATTGATATGTTTCATGACACAGTTCCTTTTGTGAAATTAACGTCTACCAAGCCAGCGAACAAGACGGCCTGCTGAATGACCAGCAAAGAAGGTCAATAGCATGAAACCGAGATATTCATTGGCGAGGTCTTTATCAAATTCCGATAAAGCGCCTACTTGTGCTCGATATTGGTCAGGTGTAACCAACACATACCCCGTGCAGGTATTCAAACCATCAGCCGTGACGATGATTTCCCCTGTATCGGAGACAAGTAGGCAGCTCATCAGAACTTGCTCTCAGTAACAGGAACAGCTTTGCCGTTCGTTACTAGGGCTTTGGTAGTGGATTCACCACCAAAATCATCGACTACCGGCAAATCCGTCTTGAAGTCGACGGCCAGCAGCTTGGTAAAGTCCTGCGGGTCAAACTCAATGACGAGTGTGACCGGCACCAGCAGGGGGCACTTAGACAGGCGAGCAATCACAGCTGGCTCATTTTTGACGCCAATGCTTTTAGCCTGATAGCCCCAGTTAGAAATGGTGCAATCTTGAATATCAAGGTTCGTTGCTTGAACGATGTATTCGAGGTTAGCGAAGTCATAGGGGCGAGGAGATCCCTTTTTATGGGAAATACCTTTGCCATGAGTGACGCAAAACACCATTACATTGTTAATCTCAGCCATGGCTGTAGTCTCCAGTGAATAAGCCCTCAGTTGTGGGCATAAATACAGGCAATGAATCCAGTTCTGGCGGTACAGGCAGCCGTAGGCGAGCTGGAATATCGTCTATCGATAGATGGGCGGTTAATTGCTTGATAATTGTTTCAGGTTTCAATCCTTCCACGTTCACCAACCAATTAACCAGACGGCCAGCCATGCGGGACATGTTATGAACCGCATTATCACGACTGGTAACGAATTTATTTTTGAAGGTAGTAATACGCACCGGTTCAACCGATTCATCGACCATAGCGGCCAACCATTCGGCGAACTGGGGATACATGCCCGCAAAATAGGGGTCAGGATTCAGCAGTACATCGAGCGGTATAATCCGATCTTTGTTGTGCAGTTCACCCTCAGCCCGTACCCAGTCCGGGTATTCCAGCGATGAAAGCTGTTTACCTTTTTCATAGGTGCGGCCGCACTTACCGTTGAGACGCGAGCCGATATAGAACGAGCAACCGGAGGAGGCGATAAGGCCAAAGCGCTTGGCCAAGCCTTTGACCATTTCAGGGATAAGCTCACCGGCTTCAATCTTCATCCACTTAGGGGCATTGCCACGGGCAGGGTGGAACGCGCCGTTCTTGGCTGCTTCTACGGCACCTGAGTACGTGATGATGTCACCGCTGTAGTCATCGAGCGCAAGATCAACCCGAGTGATACGGATGCCTGGTACACGCACCATGCAAGCATACAAAGCATGAAAATCAAGAGCGTCACATCCAGTACCAGAAAAGGAGATGAAACAGCCATGGTTAGCGGCCCCCCAGGCGCATAGTCCGCAAGCAATTCCATCAACAAGTAAGTCAGCTGAATAGCTATAGCCATGCACACCACCACGTCTAGCACGCAGGCTAAAGCGCGGAGCAGGGATAGGAACACCGATTTGATGGTTGAGTTCATCAAGGAAGATCTCCAGTTCACCACAGCAAAGGGAGTCAAAGAATTGAATCCCGTATGCGTGAATCAAATCGTTGTAGGCATCGTAGTACCTAGCCTCCGGGTTGAGCTCCAGCGTGGACGCGTCCAGCAGCTGGCCCAACACTGACTTGAGTTCGATATTCATCCGGCGGCTGGCATCGTTCTTGTAGGCCCGGCGAATGTTCAATTCCATGGCTTCATACATGGCCGCCGTAAGGATAGACCGGGCACCGTCTACAGTAGTTTGAGGCACCACTGCATCACGCAAAACACGTGGGTCATTGACCGTGGGAACGGACCGAACATAGATCATCCCCTTGTCGGTAGACTTAGGGCGGATGCTACGCAGCAGCATATGAGCATGTTGACCGAACGCCGGCACAGCCTTGAGGATCGCGCCTTGCTTGGCGAGTTCTGCAACCTGTTTGAGCACTTCCGGGCTCCAAGTGAAGGAGAGAAAGTCGTGCTTTGTCTTATGACCAGTCATCGAAAAAGACTCCCTGTTCATAGAGATTGCGCCACGTATCATCAGTCACTTCGACCGGCTCAAAATCGGTATCCGGGTAGTTGCAAGCGAGGTAACGCAGGCAAGAAGCGAGATCAGGAAACATCTCGACCTGACTGGCAACACTGGCCGCAATCCAGCCAGTGGGCTCTTGTTGCCAGTAGAGATTGCGCTTCATTTTCGGAGTCATTGGGCAAATCCAGAATCAGCGTTGAAGTCGAGTTCGCGGTCGGCAGAGAAGGGGATAGATTGATCCAGCAGCTCACTGGGGAAGTCGCCTTCCACAATGCCCATGGAGCCGCAATCACGGCAGCCATCGCCCTGGCACTCAGGGCAGACGTGGTAAAGGGGGACTTGCTGCTGTAGGGTTTGGCGTTCCATGTAAATACACTCATTGCCGAATCAACGAATGAGGCGAGTATTGGATAGGAAAGACAAAGCCACAAGTCCGAAAATTCACGAGTCAACGTATGTGTTAAACTAAGGCGGAATGGAAAAAGGGGTACGAAATGAACTCAAAAGCACTGATTCAAGCCTACATGAGAGCTAAAAATCTGACCCAGCTTAAAGAAGTTGCAGAGAAGCTTGGTTATTCAACGTCCTACATCACAGAACTGCACCAAGGAAGAAGAGAATTCACTGATGAATCAGCTATTTCGATAGCAAAGGAAATCGGCCTAGATGAGCTGGAAGTTATCATTTCATTGCAAGCCGTCAGAGCGAAGACCCCGGAGACAAGAGCCGCGTGGTACGACGCCTTAAAAAAGTACTGCGCCAGCACAGGGACAGCGCTGGCAGTGGGCTTGATGACGATGGCGAGCCTGAATCTGGAAGGGATACTGACCGCGTCTAAATATTTTTTATGTTAAATACCATCTCATTGTTTTGTTGTTCTTTTTCCCTTACCCGATCCGGTGAGGGAGTAGGGCACTTCCTCGAAGAAGAATTCACAGTGAGAGATAACATCTGCATTAATCGAGAAAAGCACGGTCATATGAGCCAGGAAAACCAGGAAATAACCAAGCACTCGGATGCACAAGACAACGCCGAGCGACAACGTCAACACGTGAAGCGCAAGCAGGAAACCCACAGCCGGTTGCAGTGCTGGATCAGCAATCGTCACGCCGAGCGACTTCATGAACTCGGCCAGCATCTGGAAGACAGTCAGGCCTCGCTCATCGAGCAGGCGATCGACTTGCTCTATCGCCATGAGCTGGTGCCTGCACGTCTGCCTGAGACAGAGAGTGCCGAGCTCATCGACGAGCAGGCATAAAAAAAGCCAGGTACGAATTCCTTGTACCTGGCATAGGGGAATTGGCTCCTTGCAGAGCCGTGCGCTAACCGGTGTGCAGATAACCCTAAGCTTAGACAAGGCGCGAGGCATTTCAAGATCTGACTAAAAGTTCAACCAGAGTGGAGGTTTTTCAGACTCGAACAGGTGTTGGGCAGAGGACGATAAGGCACCCGACCCATGCAGCGGCGCCCTCGATGTGACCACCGCCTCATGGGATCAGCTCAACTGTTGAACAGGTTGTTGTCGCGCACCAGCTCACGGGGCAGGGCATTCTTGATGCGGCTGCCGACCCATTTTCCCATCCCCAGCGGATATCCCTGATAGCGGACTATCACCTCGCCCGAGCCAGACTCCAGCTCAGGCCAGACATCCCGTCCCATCATGAATTCCCGCGCATTGGCGACATCCAGCTCGACGCACCCCCGGGTGGCCAGGCCACCATAGGCCAGTGCCCATTCGTGGGTCAGCCGATAACCCTTCTTGAAGGTTTCCGCCAGCTTGATGCCGATGCGATCGAAGCGCAGCTTGCCCTGTACCTGCTCAAATAGCGTGGGGAACAGCCAGATCTCGTCGTTGCGACCAAACAACTGCCCCTGCGGGATCAGGCCGAAGGCCACCTCAATCTCAGCCAGCATGGGCTCGGCCTCTTTGGCCGGCAACGGGGAGAAGGGGAACTTGCCGAGTTTACCCGGCTTGAACATGGTATTGGCCACCGAGTGGTGCTTGCGCAACCGCGCGACGAAGAAGCCTTCGCTGTCGAAGATCTGGGGCCAGACGTGCAAATAGCCTTCCTCGGTGCAGGCCTGCCCGGCGCCAGGGAACAAGTCCGCCAGCGAGTCGAAACTCAGGGCATCGCCGAACTTGTCCAGCAGTGACTGGCAGACGTCCTGATTCTCCTG
Organism: Aeromonas sp. MR16; assembly: GCF_022549315.1. Taxonomy (NCBI): domain Bacteria; kingdom Pseudomonadati; phylum Pseudomonadota; class Gammaproteobacteria; order Aeromonadales; family Aeromonadaceae; genus Aeromonas; species Aeromonas sp. MR16. Next base: position 29,608 of record NZ_JAKZFK010000035.1, read on the forward strand.
GGCGCTCAAGGTGCAGGTGGAATAGACCAGCACGCCGCCCGGTTTCAAGGCATGAAAGGCGCTTTCCAGCAGCCCCTGCTGCACGGCGGCAATCTCATCGATGCTCTCTATGCTCCAGTTGCGCAGGGCGTCTTCATCCTTGCGCACCGTGCCTTCCCCCGAGCAGGGGGCATCGAGCAGGATGGCATCGAAAGTCTCGGGCAACCACTGGCCGAACACCTTGGCATCGAAGTGGGTCATGCCCACATTGGTCACACCGCAGCGCTGAATGTTGGCGCTGAGTACCTTGAGCCGGCTGCTGGAGTATTCATTGGCAACCAGCATGCCCTGATTATCCATCAGCGCGGCGATCTGAGTGGTCTTGGAGCCCGGCGCCGCCGCCGCATCCAGCAGCATACCGTCCCGCTTGACCTTGTCGCTCGCAAACAGCGCCGCCACCGGCAGCATGGAGCTGGCCTCCTGGATGTAGAAGAGCCCGCAGAGGTGCTCGGCAGTGTTGCCAAGGGGCACGCTCTCATCCTCGCGAGTCAGCCAGAACCCGGTTTCGCACCAGGGCACGGGCTCAAGCTGCCAGCCCAGTGGCTGCATCTTCGCCACAAAGTCAGGCACCGCAATCTTGAGGGTGTTGACCCGGATGCTGCGCCTAAGCGGTCGCCGACAACTCGCCACAAACTCATCCATGGAAAGGTTGGCCGGCATGATGGCCGCAATATGGCGCAGGAAGTGATCGGGAAGGTAGGTGTTGTCGTGCACTGTGCAATCTCGCAGACCCAAAATAGGGGCGATATCTTACCACATACCGGCCGTTTTCCTCAGGGAGCTTTCACGATGTGATGCGCGCCAGCCTATAAAAAACCGGCCACAAGGCCGGTTTATCTATGTGAGCCAAGGGACTCAGGGCTGGATGCGGGGGCTCCACTCCAGCCACTCCTTCTCCGCCTTGCCATGGAGCAGATAGCTGTGGCCCGCCTTGACGGTCGGCCCCATCTCCCGCTCCGGGGTGTTGAAGGCGATGCCGCCGGTCAGCAGACTCTGCACGGTTTCCACCTCTATGGTGCCGCCGGTCAGGCCGATATCCGCCTTGACGCCGGAGACATTCCAGAAGCGGCTGTTGGCCCGCACCAGGTGGGCATATTCTGCGTCGATGCTTACATCGATCAGCACCTCGCTGCCATCCCGGGCCAGCGCTACCCTGGTGACGCTGCCGACCATCAACTTGCGAAACAGCAGAGGGCTGCCGACGCTGATGCCGCTGACCGAGGGGCTCTTGAGGGTGAGCGCCAGCCCGATGGGGCCACTCTGACTCAGAGGGAAGCGCTCCCGCCCTGCACCTTGACCCGGGCTGGCCTCGATGAAGGCCCCCTTGATCAGGGTGTCGAGGTGGGCGACACCGCCGAGGCCGAGCTTGGCCTGCACCAGGGTAAAGCGGGCACCGGTCTGCAGGAAACGAGCTGCGTACTGCTCGTCCAGCTCGGCCTTGAAGCTCACCTGACCGAGGGACGGATCCAGCTCGACCTGCTCCACCTTGCCGATATCGACCCCTCGGTAGCGGATGGGGCTGCCGACGCCGAGCCCGGGATTGCTATCGGCGGTCAGCGTCAGGCTGCGCACCCGGATCTTGGCTTGCTCCTTGTTGTCGAACAGCTGATGACTGCTGCGGTTGGTGCCAAGTTGGTCAAACTCGATGGCCCCGCGCAGCAAGGTGGCGAGGTTACCCATCTTGACCTGGATCCCATCCAGCCGGATCTTGCCATCGATGGCCGCCTTCTTCCAGAACTGGGGCTGTTGCTTGAGCAGGGGCGCATAGATGGCGTTAATCTCCAGCGTGATCTCGACGCCGCGGGCATCCGCCTTGAGCGCCTTGACCGAGCCTGCCTCCAACCCCAGATAGAGCACGGGAGAGCCGATGCCGATGCCATCGGCCTGCTCGGCGCGCAAGACCCAGGGTTGTGGTTTGGCATTGCGACTGCCAAGCAAGGCCAGTTCCTGGCTGGGGTAAAGGCGGTCAATGCGCTCGCCGCTCGGCACCTGGACCAGCTTGATCCCGCCCGCCAGCCAGGCACTCGCCGGGCTGGACTCCACCTTGATACCGCTCAGGTCGGCGGCAATCTGCAGCGGTGCAGCCCGATAGAAGCGGGCCCGCGTCAGCAGGGGGCGATACGCCTCGCTCACCTGCAACTCGATGCTCGCGTTGCCGCTGGCATCGAGCGTCAGCTGTCCCACCTGGCCAATCTGCAATCCCTTGAACAACAGCGGGGCCCCTTCGCTCACCCCGGCGAGATCATCCGCCTGCAGGGTCAGCTTGATGCCACCAGGCTGCGCCTGATCCGTCAGCATCATGGTCCTCACCCGGTCGCCCGCCACATAATCGAGCCGGATGGCGGGCCCGGCCAGCAGACGATCCGCATGTTTGAGTCCGGTCGGGGAGAGTGACACCGTCTCCCAGACGAGGCGGCTCTTGCCGGTCACTCGAAACGCCTGCTCCGGATTGATCAGTGCCGTGACGAACCGGCCCTGTTCGGTCAGGCGAATGGGATCAACCCGGCCAATCTCGATGCCTTCATAGAGGATCGGCATCCCTTCCTTGATGGGCAGGGCGCCCGCCTGGATATTGATGCGCTCACCCCGCGCCGCCTCGGCCAGCCCCTTGTAGAGAGTGAAGGTCTGTCCCTTCTCCGGTAACGGGGAGTCCTTGGGAGAGTCAAAGGCGATGCCGCCGCTCAGTATGGAGGCGAGGCTGCCCGCTTCGACGCTGACGCCGGCCAGGCTGAAGGAGCCCTTGATGCCGCTGATGTTCCAGAAGCGGGTATCGGCCTTGATGAGGTGCTCGAAGCGCGGCTCTATCACCAGATCCAGGATCACATTCTGGTTATCCTCACCCAGACGAGTGTTGATGACGCTGCCCACTTCGATGCCACGGAAATAGATCTTGGCGCCGATGCCGACCGATCCCAGCGAGTCGGCGGTCAGATGCAGGGTGCGCCCCTGGGCCTGATAACCGGGGGGAGGGCCATCGACTGCATCGAACTCCTCCTCCAGCGGCCTGTTCTCCCGTCCCGGCTGCAGGTTGATGTAGTTGCCGGAAACCAGGGTATCGAGGCCGGAGATCTCCGTCAGGGACGCCTTGGGGCTCACCAGCCAGAAGTCGGAGCCCTTGCGAATGAGCGGACGGGCGCGGCTGTCGACCTTCACCAGCACAGCTATCTTGCGACCATCCGCCGCCAGTGCCAGCTCCTGTACCACCCCTATGGCCACCCCCTGGTAGCGCAGCTGGGTCTTGCCCGGCAAGATACCGTTGCCCTGGGCAAAGTTGATACGGATGAGCTGGCCACGGGTTGCCACCTGCTGATAGATAAAGCCACCGGCCAGCAAGAGGGCGATGACAGGCAACAACCAGACCGGCGACAGCCAGCGGCGCTTCTCGATGACGGGTTCAGCCCCGATCATATCGACTCCTTAGACAATGAATGTGCAAATGAAAACCAACAGAGCGAGGCACCATCAGCGGGCCTCTTTGTCCCACAATAGCCGGGTATCCAGCATGCGGGCCGACATCATGGTGAGCAGCACCACGCAACCGAAGGCGGTCGCACCCGGCCCCGCCAGCACGTTGAGCAGCACGCCGCGATCCACCAGGGCCATCATCAACGAGATGACGAACAGGTCCAACATGGACCAGCGACCGATGAAATCGATGATGCGATACATGATGAGCTGACGCCTGCGCCGCACCGGCTTGGCCCGTTGCAACTGCCAGCAGATCCAGCCCAGCCCCAGTATCTTGCCGACCGGCACCACTATGCTCGCCAGGAACACTATGGTGGCGATGCCGGACATGTGGCTGTTATAGAGCGAGATGATGCCGCTAAAAATGGTATCGGATTGCAGCAGCCCCTTGGTGTAAAAATGGGTGATGGGCAGCAGGTTCGCCGGCAGCAGCATGAAGGTCGCCAGCGCCAGCAAGCCCCAGGAGCTGGCGAGGGAGCGGGGGATGCGCATCTGCAATTTGCTGTGACAGCGAGGACAGACGGTGCCTGCTTGATAGCGCACCAGCAGGCCACAGGTGTGACAACCGCACAGCCCCTGTTCACGGGCGCTGATCATGATTGGGCTCCTCCATGGGGACCTGCTCCCAGTAGGGGGCGGGATCGAACAGGATCAACAGGGCGAGAGTGAGCAGCATCAAACAGCTCAGGCTCAGAAAGCCCCCTCCAAAGCGCACATCCGCGATATCGACCAGTTTGAACAGGGACACCAGCAAGCTGGCGATATAGACCTCCAGCATGGCCCAATGACGAAACACGGCCACCGCCTTCAGCGTCAGGGGCAAGATGTGCCAGCGCTTTGCGAGACCGGAGGCGAGGGCAAAGATGCCGAGCAGCAGCCCCATCGGCGCCAGTGCGCCGCACCACAATACCAGCGCCGCGACCAACAGCTCGTTCTCCCGCGCCAGCAACACTATGCCCTTCATCATGTTGGCATCGGTGTTGACGCCCGCCAGGCGCACATAGAGCAGGGGTTCGAAGAAGGCGGAAGGCAACAACAACAAACCGGTGAGGGTCAGTGCCATCAGGTGAGAAGGGCGAAAGGCGTAGCGTCCATACAAATGCTGATGACAACGGGGACAATGGGCGTGACGGCGCAGCGGCAGCAACTTGCGTTCGATCAGCAAGTCGCAAGCCGGGCAGACGATCACGGTGCGGGGATCCGACATACGATTCAACCTGTTGAAGGAATTGATAAAATTTACCCTAAAACCGGTTCTCTGTCTTGCCCGGCACGGCCTGCCGCCAAGAAAACCCCGATTGCTTCTCCCAGTGGACGGAAAAATCGGCGCCTCATCTCGCTTGAGATGAGGCCGTTGCTGTGAAGAGGACCTGGATACCGCTGCGGACTCTGAAGCTGCTACCTGGCTGTTATTTGCAATACTGTATATACGTACATATAATTGTGGTCACTATCATGAGGAGGACGCCGTATGGCCGTTGAGATCAAGTATGTTGTGGTGCGTGGGGGAGTGGAAAAGATGACCTTTGCCAGCAAGAAAGAGGCGGATGCCTATGACAAGCTGCTGGATACCGCCGATGAGCTGATGACCTTGCTGGCCGGTGCACCGGTTGAACTGACGTCCGAGCAGCAAGAGAGCCTGGCCTTCTACCTGGCCGAGCAGCGGGATCTGCTGCAAAACCTGCTGCGGGGCGGAAAAGGGCAGGGGACAAGCCCCAAAGAGGAGAAGATTGATGCTGAAAATAGCGATAAACCCAAAGGAAAATCCCTAAAGAGCGTGGCCTGAAAAGAAGAGGGGGAGACTGCCTAAGTGCAGTCACCCTGCCTTTAATATTCAACTTTCAGCATTATTAACCAATTTAATTTCTATTTACCCCGAGATTTTTCCAACAAAACTGCATATTAAGTGAATATATTCATCCATCACTGCACTCAAAAACTGAGCCAATGGTGCGTCCTGAGCGAGCTAAGTGCATTGATGACATGCCCCATCTCGCGGTATCAACACCAGGCAATGCTTGCCTCACTTCAGACAACCATAACCACAAGCACCCATATGACCCATCTGCCACTTCCGCCCGCCATGCCGCTATTCGATAGCCTGCTCCATCTGGAGGGGGGGAACCCTCAAGTCAACCAATATCTGGCCAACCTCAGCATGGGCGACGTACCCGATGCGGGCCTCGTCTATGAGCTGGCCGTCGACTGGTTGTTGGAGCAGCGCCACAGTGAAAACAACTACAAGACCTATCGCAGCGAGCTGACCACCTTCCTGCATTGGAGCTTCGCCGAGATGGCCATCAGCCCGAAGGATCTCACCAGGCGGATCATGATGCGTTATCTCGACTATTGTCAGGCGCCACCGCCGGCGCTGATCGCCTATCGAAACGTGGCCCAGTTCGTGCTCGACAAGGAGTGGGGAGAGCGGCTGCCCAACCCCCAGTGGCGACCCTTTCTGGGCAAACGGGAGCTGGGCCTTGAGCTGCCTTACCGCCTGAGCGATCAGGCCATGAAGACCAAACTCGCCATCCTGTCGGCCTTCTTCCAGTTTCTCGTCCAGGAAGAGTACATGGACCGCAACCCGGCACTGCTGTTGCAAAGAGTAAAAAAGCCGCTCCATCAGGAGACCGACGAGCAGACCCAGGCCTTTACCGAGCTGCAATGGTCCTATGTGATGCAGGCCGCCGAGCAGCTCGCCAGCGAGCACCCGGCCCAGCATGAGCGCAGCCGTTTTCTCATCTGCCTGATGTATGCCTGTTATCTGCGGATCTCGGAGGTGGCGGCCAGGCCCGGTTTCAGCCCTGTCATGGATCAGTTTCGCCGCGACAACAAAACCGGTGTCTGGGGCTACTACATTCCTCGCAGCAAGGGCGGCAAGCGACGCACCGTGGCCGTTTCCCAAGCCTTGCTGGATGCCCTGAAACGCTACCGCAGCTTTCTGGGGCTGTCGCCACTGCCGACACCGAATGAGCAGACCCCCCTCTTCGTGCGCCACAAGGCGGCAGCCCATGGACGACAGCAGGGAGAGCTCAATGCCAACCTCGGGATCCGCCAGTTGCGCGAGCTGGTCATGGCGGTGCTTGAGCAGGCGGCCGAGTTGGCCGAGCTGGATGGCTTTGCCCAGGACGCGGCCGAGATGCGCAGCCTGACGCCGCACTCCATTCGCCATACCGGCATCACCCACGATATCAACCTCAATGGTCGACCACTCTCCCACGTGCAGGCCGATGCGGGACACGACAGCATCGACACCACCTCCAAATATCTGCACACCGGCAACAGCGAACGCCACGAGAGTGCGAGTCACAAGCCCCTCGATCACCTTTCTGGACATGAATGAAATCGCCATCAACCGGACAGATCATAAAAAGCACCATTATTTATCGGTCGGATCCGCAGTGACGACGATACCACCAGGATCGCTCCTCCACTCATATCAGCGCACATAATAGGGCGCTGTTCAGACAGCCATCTAAACCCGTATAGAGCAACTCAACGTTCTCACCGGTTTGAAGGTGCTGTCCCAATAGGCCGCCAATCTGGGGCCATCTTCTAAAAGGAGGAAATGGGTTGGAAAAATGGCGCCCGGTCTACAAGTGGCATATGAAGACTGGGCTGCTGTGGGGGGGCGGTTTTCTGCTGGCATGATGCTCGATGGAAGTAAGAATGAAGCGTTGTCGACCATTCTGGTAACACAACCGGCGAAACAGGAGAAGTCTCGTTGCCGGGGCAAGAAGCCCAGAATTCAAAGATGAGTTGGCCCCGAAGGAAAATCACCATAGGATAATACTGACTGGACAATCAAAAGAATTTGCAATGCCCATTTTTCAAGTAGTGATCGCGTCAGGACTACAAAAAATCCCGTTTGAGATGGTGTCAAGCCAGACACCCACCGCAAAACAAGCAATAGCCTATTTCCTGAATAGCGAACTGCGTGACCAGCTTTGCACTCCCAATATCAAAAGCACCCAGTTATTTTTGTTTGAACTCAAGCAAGTTGAATGTGTTTGAAGTAGAGAACGCCTCTTTTCCTATTCCCTTCTGCTGGTTTCCGTCCATACCTCGCGGCAAATCCAGCCCATATAACCCTGGAGCTAGCGCCCCCTTTCCCAGCAAAACCGGCTTTTAAGGCTTTCCAGACTTGAGGGGAGGGCAGCGCCACGGCGCCGCACGGTTTTTCCAGGCGCAGCCCCCGGGTAGTAATACGGGGGGAATTCAATCCTCACATGCTCAACTCAGCCACGGGGCAGGGGTGTTATCTCTTACCTTGTAGATTTTTGTTATTAAGGGGTTGTTTTATGAACAGCAATCCCAATATCCGTATGGAGCATCTGGCTCGGATAGGAGATACATATGGCCAAGAATATTCGCGGTAATGGGGACGGCCCGAACGGTGAAAACCAAACCTACACGATTCCTGGGCGAGGGGTTGTATCTCGCAGGGAGCTGACTAGGGAGATTGAGCAAGGGAAACATCCTGATTTTCACAATTACGAGCGTGATGGGGTCGATTACGCCCGAGCAAACCCTGATGGGGCCAAGTCGAACAATATCGATAAGAAATAGCTCCGTTGATGCCGATAAATCTAGTTATCGGCGTTACCAACGCAGTAAAGGGGCTTAGCCCCTTCATTTCTATAGAATAGGTGCTTCTAATGACTCTTTCGGCTAACGCAGAACGGCTATTAAACTCTTGGCTTTCAGTTACTTGGCACACATCGCACGATCTGGATATGAATCGTTTCTACCAGTTTGTTGGGCAATATGCAGCAGATCATGGCCATGTGTTAGATGAATCCGCGCTTTTGCAAAAAATCATTGGCATTCTTGGCATTTCAGACCGCCCAGATCTGATTGAGATTGCCCGCGAGCGCATTTCGTTGATGTACAACATTCTCGATTTCCTGAAGGCTACAGGCCGATAACTACAAGGCATTTGAATGAGTGATACAGCAGAGAAAATCCTGAACCTTGATGCAAGGCAGAAGGAACTTGAAACAGAACTTGAAGCTATGCGGTTAGCTGGCAAATCACCTCAAGAGCTGGCAGTGAAAACCAGAGAGTATCTGGATGCGTACCATGCTTCGAATAATGAGGCGCTTCCGCACGTTCGGCCTTATTCCGACGATAAATAGTAACCAAGGGGCCTCCGGCCCCTTACTCATGCCCCCAAGTCTGACCGCGCATAATGTATATTATGTTAAATCATGAGTGCTTGTTTCCTGTTCCCGCTAATCGAACTGTGTATAATGGAAACAATTGATCCTATCCCCGACCGGATGTCTTAAGTGGCTGAATTAACATCAGAACAATTAAAACCCGCTTTTACGATTGAGCAGTTTCCCATGCTCAGCGAGCTCGAACCCATCCCTTTCGCAGCCCTGCAACCCAGAGCCATTTCTGGCATCAAGCGCCTGGCCAGTTTTGATGGCGACTGCCCGGTCATGCTGCTCAATGGTTTCCCTGGCGCAGATTATGAAAATGTCTGCCAGACGCTGATCGCCGCCTCCAATGGCAAGGATGGTGACTTGTTCGACCTCTGCTACACCGAGAATCTCAACAACCCGTTCAAACCTATCTGGTTGCGCCTGCAGCCCGGCACCGGGTTCGAGTTTTGCGAGATGGTTGGCGAGCTGCTCAAGCTGATGAGTCATCACCTGGATGCCGAACGTCTGGTCACCAGGATCATCCGCAAACAGGACAATGACCCCAAGATCGTGGATTTTCTCTCCGATCTGGCGGCGCACGTGGCTCAGGGGCTCGAATTCCAGCATCCCGTGCTCATCAACCTGCTGATCCATCACGAAGAGCAGCAAGCCCCTGTCATCTATGGCCGGGACCTGAACTGGGACACCCTGTTCGGCTCCATCAATTACCAGACCGAGCAAGGCTCCGTCTACGCCAACCAGCATCTACTCGAACCCGGCCTGCTGCGTGAGGCCAACGGTGGTTACCTCATCTTGCAACTCGATGAGTTGCTGGATCAGCCCCACCTCTGGTTCAAGCTCAAGAATGCCATGCAAAAAGGCGAGCTGGACTGGAATGCCTATCAGGAAGGCAAGACCCTGACCCCCTTCTTCACCCCGGAGGCTACGCCCATCCGGTTGAAACTGATTCTGGTCGGTGATCGTCTCGAAGTAGCCGAATTCCAGATGCTGGACAGAGACATGTCCGAGCGTATCTTCCTGCGGGCCGATCTGGTGTCCGAAGTGGAGATTGACGAGGATCTGCCGGCCTTCCTGCAATATCTGGCCTGGCTGCGTCAACGCTGGAATCTGCTGGACTTCACGCCAGCCGCCCTCCTCGCCCTGTGTCGTCATGCCAGCCGCCTGTGCGACCATCAGGAGTGGCTTGCGCTCTCCGAGGTGCAGCTCAGCGCCATCATGCGCATGGCCGACAGTCTGGCACGGGAACTGGAGGCGCCTGAGGTGACCGAGGAGCACATCCTGCTCGCCCTCGAAGAGCAGGATTACCGCCTCAACTACCTGGTGGAGCAATCCGATCAGGGCGTCATCGATGGCCAGATCCTGCTGCAGACCGATGGTGAGGAAGTCGGCCAGATCAACGGTCTGTCGGTCATACAGGTGGCCGGTCACCCCTACGATTTCGGTGAACCCGTGCGCCTGACCGCGACAGTGCACCTGGGAGATGGTGACGTGGCGGACATCGAGCGCAAGGCGGAGCTCGCCGGGCACATTCACGCCAAGGCGATGATGATCATCCACGGCTATCTCTCCAACAAATTTGGCGCCGAAACCCCCTCGCCGCTCTCGGCCAACCTGGTATTCGAACAGTCCTACCACGAGATAGATGGGGACAGCGCCTCCCTGACCGGTCTCTGTGCCCTGCTCTCTGCCCTCGCCCGCCAACCCATCTATCAGCACTTCGCCGTGACCGGCGCTGTCGATCAGTTTGGCAACGTGCAGGCGGTGGGCGGTGTGAACGAGAAGATCGAAGGCTTCTTCCGGGTGTGCAAGATCCACGGCATCACCGGCAAGCAAGGCATACTGCTGCCCGGCACCAACGCCCAGCAACTCAACCTGTCCGACGAGGTGATTGCCGCCGTCGAGGCCGGTCAGTTCCATATCCACCCGGTGGATCATGTGGAAGAAGCCATCGAGTTGCTGACCGGCTGCGTGGCGGGTGAACCGGACATGCCGGATACCCTGTTTGGCCGGATCCAGGAAAGGCTGGATGAACTCAATGGCTCAGGCCCCAAGAATGGCCTGCTGCGCAGCCTGTTCGGCCGCCTGTTCGGCTTGTAAATGAAGAGATCGGAGTTGTTTAGCGAACAACTGTAAGCTAAATTGGCCCGGCTTTGACCCATATGAAGGATAAACAGCGTGACCCTAGATAACGACACCATTAATCCCCGCCTCTCCCTGTGTGAACAAGGCAAAGATTCGTTTACCCGCGAAGAGCTGCTTGCCTGCAGCCGTGGCGAATTATTTGGTGAGGGGAACAGCCAGCTGCCCGCCCCCAACATGCTGATGATGGATCGCATCGTCAGGATCAATGACAACGGTGGTGAACATGGCAAGGGCGAGATCCTGGCCGAGCTCGACATCACCCCGGATCTCTGGTTCTTCGACTGCCATTTCCCGGGCGATCCCGTGATGCCAGGCTGCCTGGGACTCGATGCCATGTGGCAACTGGTCGGCTTCTTCCTGGGCTGGAAAGGCGGTCCGGGCAAGGGACGGGCACTGGGCGTGGGTGAAGTGAAATTCACCGGCCAGATCCTGCCGACTGCCAAGAAGGTCACCTACAAGATCACCTTCAAGCGTGTCATCAACCGCAAGCTGGTGATGGGCATTGCCGATGGCGTGGTCGAGGTGGATGGTCGTCCCATCTACAGCGCAAGCGACCTGAAAGTGGGTCTGTTCAAGGACACCACTGCCTTCTGAATTCGGGTGGGTATGAACCAAGAAAAGGGGCCAAAGGCCCCTTTTCTTTGGCGCTGTCCCAATTACGTGTTGAAAGGCTAACCTTGAAATAGGTCATCCCCCTGAAGGCCACCATCATGGATACTCAAGCCTTTCAACACCTGCTGTCTCTCTTCCCACTGCTCACCTTGCGCCA
>NZ_JAKZFK010000036.1:0-40413 GCF_022549315.1 Aeromonas sp. MR16
GCTAGCCAAATTGCGGAGCGGTAGTTCAGTTGGTTAGAATACCGGCCTGTCACGCCGGGGGTCGCGGGTTCGAGTCCCGTCCGCTCCGCCAATGATTAAGAAGCCCAGTCGAAAGACTGGGCTTTTTTCGTTTCAAGCATGCCGATACAGCACTCATTTCCCCCTCGCTTCAACACTATTATCACCCGATAATCGCCGCTGACCGTGGTTGCCGCTATAATGGCCGCCCTCAAGCAAGGTGATGGTATGAAAGCAGAATATCTACAGCGATTCGGGGGCATTGCCCGTCTTTATGGTCAGAGCGCACTCGACTCCTTCAGCCAGGCCAGGGTCTGCGTGGTGGGCATTGGCGGCGTGGGTTCCTGGGCGGCCGAGGCGCTGGCGCGGGCCGGTATTAACCAGATCACCCTGATCGACATGGACGACATCTGCATCACCAACACCAATCGCCAGATCCACGCCATGCAGGGCACGGTCGGCCGCCTCAAGACAGAAGTCATGGCCGAGCGCATTCGCGCCATCAACCCCGACTGTGAGGTGATCGAGGTGGATGACTTCGTCACCGCCGACAACCTGGCCGAGCATATCAAGCGGGAGTTTGACTATGTGGTGGATGCCATCGACTCGGTCAAGGCCAAGGTGGCACTGATCGCCTTCTGCAAGCGCAACAAGATACCAGTGATAGTGGCGGGCGGTGCCGGTGGGCAGATGGACCCCACCCAGATCACCGTGGCAGATCTGGCCAAGACCATCCAGGATCCGCTGGCAGCCAAGGTACGCTCGGATCTTCGTCGGTTGCACAACTTCAGCAAGAATCCGGCCCGCAAGTTCGGGGTGGAGTGTGTCTTCTCGACCGAGCAGTTGAGCTATCCCGATGGCAATGGCGGCACCTGTCAGGCCAAGGCGGCCAGCGATGGCAACATGAAGATGGATTGTGCCTCCGGCTTCGGAGCAGTGACGCCGGTGACGGCGACCTTCGGACTGGTGGCCGCTGCCCGGGTGCTGAAGAAGATTGCGGAACGGGGGGCTAAAGTGGGGCGCTTTGAGGCAGCAGCTAAGGCAGAAGAGATATCGCGGGTGGCCGGAGATCAGACCGACGCCTGATCCCGTATCGCCAGTACTATCGCCCTGAGCCCGTTACCCCGTGACGGGCTCAGGTGTTTCTCCAGCCCCAGTTCGGTGAAATAGCCGTCCATATCGAAGGCCAAGATCGCTTCCGCTGTCTTATGGTTAAGCGCCGCCAGCACGATAACGATAAGGCCGCGCACTATGCGGGCGTCGGAGTCGCAGGCAAAGTGCCAGTAGCCATCCTCCCCCTTTTCGCTTTTTAGCCAGGCCTGGCTCTCGCACCCTCTAAGACGGTTCGCCTCTGTCTGCCACTCTGCCGGCAGCGGGGGCAGCAACTTGCCGAGCTGGATGATGAGCCGGTACTGGTTCTCCCAGCCGTTGGCGGCGGCAAACTGCTGGCGGATGGTGTCGGCGTCAGGCTCCCGGCCGATTTGGGTGTAGGTTGCGAGCTCACTCATTTCAATCATCCGCCTTAGAAGAAGTCACTTAACTTGTGCAGGGCTGCCAGCAGGGCATCCACGTCATCCCGGTTGTTGTAGCAGGCCAGCGAAGCACGCAGGGTGCCGCTGATGCCAAGGCTCTCCATCAGCGGCATGGCGCAGTGATGGCCGACTCGCAGCGCTATGCCCTGCATGTCGAGCAGGGTGGCCGCATCCTGCGGGTGGATCTCATCGAGCAGGAAGGATACTGCCCCAGCCCGTTGTGCCGGCTCACCGATGAGGCGCAGACCCGGCACCTGCCGCAGACCCGCCACCAGGTAATCGGTGAGGGCCTGCTCATGGCGAACGAGTTCGGCTCTATCCAGTTCGGTGATGAAGTCGATGGCGCTGGCGAGGCCGATGGCGCCGGCAATATGGGGAGTGCCCGCCTCGAACTTGAACGGCAGGGTATTGAAGCTGGTACCCGTGAAGCTGACCCTGTCGATCATCTCGCCGCCTGCCTGCCAAGGGGGCATGCGCCCCAGCAGTTCGGTTCGCCCCCACAGCACGCCGATCCCGGTCGGACCATAGAGCTTGTGACCGGAGAAGGCGTAAAAGTCGCAGCCGATGGCCTGCACATCCACCTCGAGGTGGGCTACCGCCTGGGCGCCGTCGATCAGGGTCAGGGCGCCCACCGTCTTGGCGGCCGCCACTATCTCGTTGACCGGGTTGACGGTGCCGAGGGCATTGGAGACATGAGCAATGCTCACCATCCGGGTGCGCGGCCCCAGCAGCTGATGGTAAGCACCGAGATCGAGATCCCCACGCTTATCCAGAGGAATGACTCGAATAAGGGCTCCGGTACGCTGGGCAACCAGCTGCCATGGCACTATGTTGGCGTGGTGTTCCAGAGTGCTGAGGACTATCTCGTCCCCCGCCTTCAACTCGCTCAGGCCCCAGCTCTGGGCCACCAGGTTGATCGCCTCTGTGGTGCCGCGCGTCCAGATGATCTCATGGGAATGAGGTGCGTTGATAAAGCGAGCGACCGTCTCGCGGGAGCCTTCGAAGGCGCGGGTGGCGCGACCGCTCAGGGCATGGGCGGCACGGTGCACGTTGGCGTTGTCGGCGCGATAGTAGTGATTGATCGCATCCAGCACCGCCTGGGGTTTCTGGGTGGTGGCGGCGTTGTCCAGATAGATCAGAGGGTGGCCGTTGACCTCCTGCGCCAAGGCCGGAAACTGGCTGCGCAGCCTCCCATGCTGTTGCTGGTTCATGCTCCCCTCATCATCCTCTGGAAAAGTCGGCCATGATCCTGAAATTGGCGGTCAAACACAAGGCGCGCGATGCGGCGGGTCGGTGGCGGATACGGCCGCATCACGGATTTCTGTTACAATGCCGCCCCTCATCATAAGCCAAGAGATCCGGCCCATGAAGCTCAACCCCAATCAGAACGAAGCGGTCAAGCACGTCTCCGGCCCTTGCCTGGTGCTGGCGGGCGCCGGATCGGGCAAGACCCGCGTCATCACCAACAAGATCGCCTATCTGGTACAGCAGTGCGGCTACAACGCCCGCAACATAGCGGCTGTCACCTTCACCAACAAGGCGGCGCGGGAGATGAAGGAGCGGGTCGGTCAGACCCTGGGTCGCAAGGAGGCGCGGGGGCTCATGGTCTCCACCTTCCATACCCTGGGCCTCGACATCATTCGCCGTGAGCACAAGAGCCTGAATCTCAAGGCGAACTTCTCCCTGTTCGACGACACCGATCAGCTGGCACTGCTCAAGGAGCTGACGGAAGCCGAGCTCGACAACGACAAGGACAAGCTGTCGGCCCTCATCAGCCAGATCTCCAACTGGAAGAACGATCTCATCCTGCCGGCCCGCGCCATGCGTATCGCCCGTGGGCCGGAAGAGGTGCTGATGGCCCAGCTCTATGAGCGTTATCACCGCCAGATGGTGGCCTACAACGCGCTGGATTTTGACGATCTCATCGTGATGCCGACTCTGTTGCTCAAGAACAACGAGGAGGTGCGCACCCGCTGGCAGAACAAGATCCGCTACCTGCTGGTCGATGAGTATCAGGACACCAACACCAGCCAGTATGAGCTGGTGAAGCAGATCGTCGGCGAGCGTGCCCGCTTCACAGTTGTGGGGGACGACGATCAGTCCATCTACTCCTGGCGCGGCGCCAAGCCCCAGAACCTGGTGCTGCTGAACGAGGACTTCCCGAGCCTCAAGCTCATCAAGCTGGAGCAGAACTATCGCTCCAAGGGGCGCATCCTGAAGTGCGCGAACATCCTGATCGCCAACAACCCCCATGTGTTCGACAAGGCGCTGTTCTCCGAGCTGGACTACGGGGTGCCGGTCAAGGTGCTGTTCGCCAAGAACGAGGAGCACGAGGCGGAGCGCATCGCCGCCGAGCTGATGGGCCACAAGTTCATGAACCGCACCCGTTTCAAGGACTACGCCATCCTCTACCGGGGCAACCATCAGTCGCGCATCTTCGAGAAGGCGCTGATGACCAACCGTATTCCCTATCGCATCTCGGGGGGGACTTCGTTCTTCTCCCGCACCGAGATCAAGGACATCATGGCCTACCTCAAGCTGCTGGTGAACCCGGATGAGGACACCGCCTTCCTGCGGGTGGTCAACCTGCCGCGGCGGGAAATTGGCCCCACCACCCTCGAGAAACTCGGCCAGTATGCGAACCAGCGCGGCAAGAGCCTGTTTGCCGCCAGCTTCGAACTGGGGCTGGAGCAGTCACTGTCCGGCCGTGGCCTTGTTGCCCTGCAGGCCTTCACCCAATGGCTGGTGCGGCTCGGGGACCAGGCCCAGCGCGGCAATCCGGTGGAGGCGGTGCGGGACATGATCAAGGAGATCCACTACGAGGAGTGGCTCCATGAGACCTCGCCGAGCCCCAAGGCGGCCGAGATGCGGATGCAGAACGTCTCCACCCTCTATCGCTGGATCACCGAGATGCTGGAGGGCAACGAGCTGGACGAGCCCATGACGCTGCCCCAGGTGGTGACCCGACTCACCCTGCGGGACATGATGGAACGCAACGAGGGGGAGGATGACGCGGATCAGGTGCAGTTGATGACACTGCATGCTTCCAAGGGATTGGAGTTTCCTTATGTCTACATGGTGGGTATGGAGGAGGGTCTGCTGCCACACCAGACCAGCATAGACGAAGATAACGTAGAGGAGGAGCGGCGTCTTGCCTACGTGGGCATCACCCGGGCCCAGACAGAGCTCACCTTCACCCTCTGCAAGGAGCGGCGCCAATACGGTGAATCGGTGCGGCCCGAGCCGAGCCGCTTCCTGCTCGAATTGCCCCAGGATGACCTGGAGTGGGAGAACCAGAAGAAGGTGACCGCCGAGGAGCGTCAGCAGAAGGGGCAGGTCGGGGTCGCCAACCTGCGGGCCCTGTTCAAGAAGGACTAAGGCAAGAAGGATGGAGCCGGCATCAGTTCGCCTGGCCCAGCAATGGGGTGATGTCGGCCCCGGGCAGGGGAGGAGAGATATGGCGCCCCTGTCCCATGGTGCAGCCGAGATCGATCAGCTTCTGCAACTGTTGCTGGTTTTCGATCCCCTCGACCACCAGGGTGAAGTCGAGATCCTGGCAGATGTCCCGCATGGCCCGGATCAGCGCCAGATCCTTGGGGGAGTTCAGCATGCGGTGGGTGAAGCTGTCATCCACCTTGATGTAGTCCACCGGGAAGTGGAACAGGGCGTTGAGGGAGGAGAAGCCGGTGCCGAAGTCATCTAGGCTGATCTGGATGCCCTTGGCCCTGAGTTCGTGCAACGAGGTGAGCGAGTCGACGTTTTGCCGCGACAGCTCCCGCTCGTTGAATTCGAAGATGAAGTAACTCGGCAGTACCCCCTCTTCCTCCATGATGTTGACCAGTTGCATGACCTGCTCACGGCTGGCCAGGTGTTTGCCGGAGAGGTTGATGGCGATCTTGAAGCGGCTGCGGCCCGAGGCGGGCAGCCAGCTCTTCAACTGCTGACAGGTGCGGCTGAGGATATGCCGGTCCAGCTCCTGGATGAGGCCGCACTGCTCGGCCAGCGGGATGAAGTCGAAAGCGTCTTTCAGTTCTCCCTCCTCCGTTATCCAGCGCGCCATCACCTCCAGCCCGGTCAGTCGGCTGTCTTCGAGCCGGATCACCGGCTGGAAGTAGGGCACTATCCTGCCTTCTCGCAAGGCGCGGGTCAGCTTCTCTTCCGGTGAGCCGGTGTGATCCCGGCAGGCCTCGGAATAGGTGACGATGCGACTGCGGCCGTTGCGCTTGGCCTGATACATGGCCAGATCGGCCTGGTGCAGCAGCTCGCTGATATCCGTGGTCTGCTCCGACACGCTGGCGACCCCCAGACTCACCGTGATGCTCAGCTCATTGCCCTGCAACCGGAACGGGTGGGCGACCCGGCCGACCAGGCGATTGAGCACCGGGCTGACGTCTTCCTCCTGCTGGCTGTTGTCCAGATAGATGACGAACTCATCCCCTCCGAGCCTGGCCACCATGTCGTTCTGCCGGATGCAGCTCTGCAACCGCCGGCTCAACTCCTGCAGCAGCTGATCGCCGGCGCCGTGACCCAGGGCATCGTTGACCTGCTTGAAGTGATCCACATCGATGAAGATCAGGGTGAAACCGGCCGTCTGATAACGGCGATAGCGGGTCATGGCGTGATGGAGGTGATTCATCAGCAGGGCCCGGTTCGGCAACTGGGTCAGGGGGTCGTGCAGTGCGTTGAATTGCAGCCGACGCTCCAGCTCCTGATGCTGTTTGAGCTGCTTTTGCAGTCTGAGATTGGTCTGACGCAGTTGTTGCAGCCGCTGGTTGATGGACTCTTCCGAATGGATGTCATCCAGCTGCTGACGCACCCGCTTGAGCTCCAGCAGCAGGGTCAGCTGATGGCGCAGGAAGTCGAGGAACAGCCGATCGTCGGTCTCCAGCGGTTGGGCGGTATTGATGAGGAGGTGGGCGAAATACTGTTGTTGCTGGCGCAGGGGCAGGCTGTACCAATACTGCCCCGCCTCGTACCGTTCGACCCCGTTGGTGCTGTGACAGAGCGCCCTGATGAAGTCATCGCCATAGGAGAACTGCGCCGGATAGAGCTTTTCCAGGCGTTGGCTGTCGAGCCTGATCAGCAGCATGTCGCTGACCGCCAGCATCTGGCGCAGCACGGCCTCCAGCTGGGAGAGCAACGCATGCTGGGGCAGACTGTGAGCCAACCGCATGATACGGCTGATCTTTTCTATCTTCTGCTGCCAGTGGGGATCCCGCTGCATGAGGGGGGAGGCCTGTCCCGCCAGCTGGGCACCGGTCTGGGTCTCATGCAGCCGCTTGGCCAGACATTCCAGCAGCAGCCGCAGGGTGGGCAGGTGCTCGGGTGCCGCGCAGGCCAGCAACCACTGTACCTCGCCATGCTCCACCGCCTGCACACACCAGCCCTGATGTTCATCGAGCCGGGTGAGCTGCTCGGTGAGACGGGGCTCTTCACGCCCCAGTTGCTGCTTGAAGTCCTCGTCGAGCCGGTGTTCATACACCCAGTGCAAACCAGCATTCGTCAGCCCCAGCATGGCAAAGTGCCGCAAGGGACAGAGCTTGCCCAACTGCCCAAGCAGCCTGCCGTAGTCCTCCTGAGAGGCAGCGCCGGGCGCAGGAAAGTCCATGATGGAGGAGACGATCGCCAGCAAGGGCGCGGAGTCGTGCGGTGTGGTGGGCTGGACTGACATGCAAAACTCCCGAATGAACAGACCTTCAAGGGTTGCCGGAAGTAAACAGATTAAAAGGACTTCAACAGAAGCCCTTTCAATTACTTATAGCTTGTCGATCATGTAGTGAACAGCATTCAGGATCTCTTCGTCACTACAGGCGGCGCAGGTACCCCGTGGTGGCATCATGCCGGACTTGCCGGTGAAGCCTTCGATCGCGTGTTTCTTCAGGGTGTCTATGCCCTGGGCGATGCGGGGCTCCCAGGCGGCCTTGTCACCGCGCTTGGGGGCACCGGCCGCGCCGGTATCATGGCAGGCGAAGCAGGCGCCCTTGAACACAGTCTCGCCGTCGCGGGGACCGGACGATGCGGCAGCAGGCGCTGCGGCGGCCGTTGCAATCCCTTCCAGATCCTTGGCGGTGTATACCTGGCCGACCGGGGCGATACGCTCGGCAACGGCTTCCGCTGACATCTCGTCGGCAGCAAACACGGTGCCGGACAGACTGGCAACCGCCATCCCGGCAACCAGCAAATAGCTCAGTTTTCTCAACACGCTCATATACTCCCAGCAGGCTCTTATTATCCCTAGAAAACGACGGGATTATAACCGAATAGTTACAGGCATTTAAACGCTTGTGTGTGAAGTGTTAAGCAATCTGCGAATAAAAATTCGACGGTGGCAGGGGCTTGGGGGCTGGTGCAGGTAAAAAGAAACCCGGCTTTCACCGGGTTTTCTGGGGCAGGCATGGGAAAAGGCTGATTTATCCCGGTTGCGTATCACCTTGCCGGGCTGACCGATCCATCCACGTGCTGGCAAGGAGCGCTGATGTGAGCGATCCGGAGCCGCGATTGGCCTATCAATCCCAATTCAGGATCACCTTGCCGGACTGACCGGAGCGCATGGCATCAAAGCCTTTCTGGAAGTCGTCGATGTGGAAGTTGTGGGTGATGATGGGGGAGAGATCCAGTCCGGACTGGATGAGGCTGGCCATCTTGTACCAGGTCTCGAACATCTCTCGGCCGTAAATCCCTTTAATAAACAGCCCCTTGAAGATCACCTTGCCCCAATCGATGGCCATGGTGGCGGGGGGGATGCCGAGCATGGCGATCTTGCCACCGTGGTTCATCTTGTCGATCATGTCCTGGAAGGCGCTGGGCACGCCGGACATCTCCAGCCCCACGTCGAAGCCTTCGGTCATGCCGAGCTCGATCATGACGTCGGAGAGTTTTTCCGTGCTCACGTTGACGGCGCGGGTGGCGCCCATCTTGCGGGCCAGTTCCAGCCGGTATTCGTTGACGTCGGTGATCACCACGTGGCGAGCACCCACATGGCGGCAGACGGCGGCGGCCATGATACCGATGGGGCCGGCACCGGTGATGAGCACGTCTTCGCCCACCAGATCGAAGGAGAGCGCGGTGTGCACGGCGTTGCCGAAGGGATCGAAGATGGCGGCCAGCTCATCGGGTACGTTGTCTGGCAGCTTGAAGGCGTTGAAGGCCGGGATCACCAGATACTCGGCAAAGGACCCCGGGCGGTTGACGCCGACGCCGATGGTGTTGCGGCACAGGTGGGTGCGACCGGCACGGCAGTTGCGGCAGTGGCCGCAGGTGATATGGCCTTCACCTGAGACGCGATCCCCCACGGCGAAGCCACGCACCTCCTGACCGACGGCGACCACTTCCCCCACGTATTCGTGGCCCACCACCATGGGCACCGGGATGGTCTTCTGGGACCACTCGTCCCAGTTGTAGATGTGGATGTCGGTGCCGCAGATGGCGGTCTTGCGGATCTTGATCAGCAGATCGTTGTGGCCG
The DNA here is from genome assembly GCF_022549315.1 of Aeromonas sp. MR16. Lineage (NCBI taxonomy): Bacteria > Pseudomonadati > Pseudomonadota > Gammaproteobacteria > Aeromonadales > Aeromonadaceae > Aeromonas > Aeromonas sp. MR16. Next base: position 9,015 of record NZ_JAKZFK010000036.1, read on the forward strand.
AGCTCGGGGGCCGGGACATCCGTCATCCAGATGCCGACTTCTTTCTTCAGTTTGGAAAGTGCTTTCATGACAGACTTCCTCAAGGCGCTGTGCAGGGTTCTGTGGGCACAGCAAGAGAGTGCAAAAAATGGGGCCGATATCGGCCCCGTTTCAATCAGATCACGCCGAGTTCACGGCCGATGCGGATGAAGGCGTCGATCGCCTTGTCCAACTGCTCGCGGGTGTGGGCGGCGGACATCTGGGTGCGGATGCGGGCCTGACCCTTGGGCACCACGGGGAAGGAGAAGCCCACCACGTAGATGCCGGCGGCCAGCATGCGGCTCGCCATCTCGGAGGCCAGCTTGGCATCCCCCAGCATCACCGGAATGATGGCGTGATCGGCGCCGGCCAGGGTGAAACCGGCGGCGTTCATGCGCGTGCGGAAGTAGTCGCTGTTCTCCTTCAGCTGGGCACGCAGCGCGTGGCCCTCTGCCAGCATGTCGATCACCCTGATGGTGGCGGAGACGATGGAGGGGGCCAGGGAGTTGGAGAAGAGGTAGGGACGGGAGCGCTGACGCAGCCAGTCGATCACCTCTTTCTTGCCGGAGGTGTAGCCGCCGGAGGCGCCACCGAGCGCCTTGCCCAGGGTACCTGTGATGATGTCGACCCTGTCCAGCACGCCACAGTGTTCGTGGGTGCCGCGGCCGTTCTCGCCAATGAAGCCGACCGCATGGGAGTCATCCACCATGACCAGGGCATCGTACTTGTCCGCCAGATCGCAGATGGATTTCAGGTCGGCGATGACGCCGTCCATGGAGAAGACACCGTCGGTGGCGATCAACTTGAAGCGGGCGCCATCGGCGTTGGCCTGCTTGAGCTGGGCCTCCAGCTCGGCCATGTCATTGTTGGCGTAGCGGTAACGCTTGGCCTTGCACAGCCGCACGCCGTCGATGATGGATGCGTGGTTGAGGGCATCGGAGATGATGGCGTCTTCGGCGCCAAACAGGGTCTCGAACAGGCCGCCATTGGCATCGAAACAGGAGGAGTAGAGGATGCTGTCCTCGGTACCGAGGAAGGTCGACAGCTTCTGCTCCAGCACCTTGTGTTGATCCTGGGTGCCGCAGATGAAGCGCACCGAGGCCATGCCGAAACCGTGGCTGTCGAGCCCCTCATGGGCCGCCTTGATCAGCTCAGGGTGATTGGCCAGCCCCAGGTAGTTGTTGGCACAGAAGTTCAGTACCTGCTCGCCGCCCACCGCGATCCTGGCCTGCTGAGCCGAGGTGATGATGCGTTCCTGCTTGTACAAGCCTTCCGCTTTGACCTGCTCGAGCTGCTCGCTCAGGTGACGATAGAATCCGTTAGACATCCTCGGTCCTCATTAGCTAATTAGGCTGCATGGTCGGGCGCTGCCGGCGTTTTGGCCATGGTGGTGAAACGTCGGTTGGTCCGATAGTGGGCAACATTTTACTGCAACCACTGCGCGGAAATTCAAATTATTGTGCTGATATTCAACAATTGTGAAACAGATCTCACCCAACTGGTTGGGCCAGCTGATGGTAATGTTGCTCCAGCTGGTGGATCTGTTCGGCAACTTGAGGCTGCACATAGGGGCGCAGCAGGAACAACACCCGCAGGACCCCCTGATAGAGCAGTGGCTTGGTGATGCGGGTGGCGGGCGCCTGGGCTATCTGGAACGGGATCCAGCAGGTCACCACCATCTTGATGGTCTGGCCGAGATCCGGCAGGTCGTCATCGCTGACGTCTATGATGCCACCCTCGCGCAGGCTCCTGAGCAGGGCGACAACTGAGGCGCGCAACTGCTCCTGGGCCTTGAGGTACTTCTGTTGCAGCGGTTCGTCGCGACTGAGGATGTCCGGCAGATTCGCGTAGAAGAAGCGGAACTGCCACATCAGATAGAAGATGGCGTCCAGATAGCCCATCAGATCTTCCAGCTTGATCTCGTTGCTGCGGGCCGGCGTGAAGCTGTCGCTCAGGTGGCGGGCATATTGATCGAAGATGGAGTGGATGATGTCTTCTTTATTGCGGAAGTGGTAATAAAGGTTGCCTGGGCTGATGCCGAGATGGGCGGCAATGTGGTTGGTGGTGATGTTGCGTTCACCCTGATCGTTGAACAGCTCGGTGGCGCTGTGAATGATCCTGTCTCTGGTTTTCATCGCTGATCCCTCTGCCGGGCCCTGTGCATCAAGGTCGAATCCCCTTGCGGCCCGTGATAAACTTTTCGGCAATTTCAAATTGGCCCACTATACACAGCTTTAACAGGCAGTCACACGGGGCCATCAACGTACGCGAGGCAAACTCCATGATCGTAGTAACTGGCGGTGCTGGCTTTATCGGCAGCAATCTGGTCAAGCAGCTGAACGCTCAAGGACGGACCGATGTGGTGGTCATCGATGACCTGACCGACGGCACCAAGTTCGTCAATCTGGTCGATCTCACCATCGCCGATTACATGGATAAGGACGAGTTCCAGGCGCGCATCGTCTCTGGCGACGAATTCGAGGAGTGGGATGGCGGTATCGAGGTGATCTTCCATGAAGGCGCCTGCTCCGCGACCACCGAGTGGAACGGCAAGTTCATCATGGAGGTCAACTACGAGTACTCCAAGGATCTGTTCCACTACTGCATCGAGCGGGAAATTCCGTTCATCTATGCCTCCTCGGCCGCCACCTATGGCGGCCGCAACGACAACTTCATCGAAGATCCGAAGTTCGAGCAGCCCCTCAACGTCTACGGCTACTCCAAGCAGCTGTTCGATCAGTACGTGCGCCGCTGGCTGCCGGAGATCGACTCCCAGGTTGTCGGTCTGAAGTACTTCAACGTCTATGGCCCGCGTGAGCAGCACAAGGGCTCCATGGCCTCCGTCGCCTTCCACCTCAACACCCAGGTGAAGCAGGGCGGCAACCCCAAGCTGTTTGAAGGCTGTGACGGCTTCCCGGATGGCGGCCAGATGCGCGACTTCATCTATGTGGACGACGTCTGCCAGGTGAACCTCTGGTTCTGGCAGAATCCGCAGCACTCCGGCATCTTCAACTGCGGCACCGGCCGGGCCGAGCCGTTCCAGAACGTGGCCGAGGCCGTGATCACGCATCACCAGCAGGGTGCCATCGAATACATTCCCTTCCCGGATCACCTGAAGGGTCGTTACCAGAGCTTCACCCAGGCCGATCTCACCAAGTTGCGCGGTGTCGGTTATGACGGCGAGTTCAAGACCGTGGCCGAAGGCGTGGCCGATTACATGGCCTGGTTGAACCGGGCTTGATCCCCTCCTGACGGGCGGCCCTGGCCGCCCGTCGATCGGATACGCTTGCATGAATATATTGATGGCACTCTCCCAGCTCGAAGTGACGGGAGCTGAGGTCTATGCCACCACGGTCGGTAACGAGCTGACCCGGCGTGGTCACAACGTTTTCTACGTTTCTGATACCCTGACCAAGCCCACCCAGGGGCCCGTGTTCAAGTTGCGTTTCAACAAGCGCAGCATCTTGCGCCGCTTCTGGCATGTGTTTTACCTCATCTACCTTATCAAGAAACACCATATCCAACTGGTGCACGCCCACTCGCGCGCCTCCGGCTGGAGCAGCTACGTGGCCTGCAAGCTCACCGGCACGCCCATGATCACCACGGTGCACGGTCGTCAGCCGGTACACGCGTCGCGCAAGGCCTTCCACGCACTCGGCTACCGGGCGGTGGCGGTGTGCGAGGACATCGCCCACCAGATCATCGACAACCTGGGGGTGGATCCGGCCAAGGTGCAGGTGCTGCGCAACGGCATCGAGACCGATCAGTTCCAGCCCGTGCCGGCACCGGCCAACCCCAAGCCGGTGATCGCCATCATAGGCCGGCTGAGTGGCCCCAAGGGGGAGCTCTGCTACCGCCTGCTGGACGAGGTGCTGGATCTGGACGCCTATCGGGTGCGGATCGTCAGCGGCACCCAGGTGCCGGAACACTTCGCCCGATTCAAGGAAAAAGCCGAGTTCGTGGGGTACGTGGACGATGTGCCCGCCCTGCTGGCCAACTGCGATCTGGTGATAGGCGCCGGTCGGGTGGCGATGGAGGCGCTGCTGTGCGGCCGCCCTGCGTTCGCCATCGGCGAGGCCAAGGCCATAGGCCTGGTCACCGAGTCCAACCTGGCCGAGGCGCTGGCCAGCAATTTCGGCGATATAGGGCCGCAGGATCTGGCGATCGACTTTGCCGCACTGCAGGCACAGATAGTCACTGCATTGGCCAGCAAGGTGGTGTCCGACACTCTGCGTCAGCGTATTCAGCATGAATATGGCTTGCAGGGCGTGGTGAGCGGGCTCGAATCCGTCTATCAGGATGCCGTGGTGGAGACCCTGCGCCGGGAGATGCCGGTCATCATGTATCACCGCTTCATCGAGCACGAGAGCGAGAAGGGAGTGCACGGCACCTGGCTGCCCGCCACCATGTTCGAGAAACACCTCAAGCTGATGAAGTGGCTCGGTTACGAGACCCTGACCTTCCGGGATCTGGCGGACAAGGGCTTCATTCATCGGCTGCAGTACGGCAAGAAGTACCTGATGATCACCGTCGATGACGGTTATCGGGACAATCTGACCCGCATGCTGCCGCTGCTGGAAAAATATGGTTACAAGGCGGTGGTGTACATAGTGACCGGCGAGGATCACAATCGCTGGGATGTGGAACATCCGACCCATCCTGACACCCCGGTAGCGCTGATGAATGGTGACGAGATCCAGGCGCTGGTGGCCTCGGGGCATGTGGAGATAGGGGGTCATACCTTGACCCACCCTCGTCTCAGCACACTCCAGCCGGAACAGCAGGCCCACGAGATCCACGCCAACAAGGAGAGGCTGGAACAGTTGCTCGGCCACCCACTCCTGTCGTTCGCTTACCCCTACGGGGATCTGAACGACGACGCCAAAGCCCAGGCCAGTGCCGCCGGTTATCGCTATGCGGTGGCCACCAACAGCGGTCCCAGGGCCATGCACCAGGATCCGTTCCAGATCCGCCGGATCGCCATCTTCCCCCGTACCGATGCGTTCGGGCTGTGGCGCAAGATCCGGGGTAACTACGTCTTCAGAAAATCTTGACAGGAAAATAACATTGCTCTGGCTGAAAAATAATACCCGAACGGCGAGTAAGGATTTTCTCTATTTCTTTCACGGCAAGGTATTCAGTAACTTTATTTTCCTGAATATCTTGGGCTATGCCGTCTTCAAAGATTCGATACAGCTGATCGCTGATGTCTGCCAGACCATCATAGTGCTGGCAACCTTGGGCGCATTCTATGTAGAAAGAGCATTTTTCGTAAAAAACAGAGTTTTTCAATTTCTCTGCCTGGGTATGGTGGTGCAGTGTTTAAGCTGGCTTTCGTCCAAGTATTATGTCTACGATTATGCGCTTAAATACCCTTCGCTGAAGTCGATGGCTTACCTCTTCTTCTTCGTTGGCATCGCCTACTGGCTGAAAGGGGAACCACGGCGAATCCTTATCCTGCTGCTGACATTCTGCGCCGGCGTCATATTCACCTTCGGTTATCATTCGGCTTTCTTCTCCGTTTTCGAGTCGGGTCTGGATGGTGCCAGGGTCGACTTCAATTACCGCAATGCCCAGCATGGCTCACTGATAGCGGGTGCCTGTTTCCTGTTCTTCGTGATCCTGTTGTTCACATCGACGTTTAAGAAACCGGCACTGGCCAACCTGGGGATAATGCTCGGCATAGTATTGTTTGGCGTCTTCTCCGTTATCTTGCAATCCCGTCAGTCCTGGTTGGCTATCTCGCTCTCACTCGCCATTCTCCCCTTGCTCGACGATGGGGAGCATTGGCCAAGGCGCAAGGTCATCATCACCTACGGGGTTCTGCTGATCACCATGCTGGCGCTCTATCAGGTGCCATTTATCAAGGAGAGGCTGCTGTCCGGCTTCGTGCACCAGGGAGATGTGCAGGCCATTTTGACGGGCAACTGGAATGGGGTGCAGGATGCCAGCATCGGGATCAGGCTAAAAACCTGGCTGGAGGCGATCCAGTGGTTCTTGGCCCACCCACTCTTCGGCACGGGTTATGGCAGCCAATCGCTGGTCATTACCCTGTCCAAGACTTTGCCGGATTACATCACTCGGGAGTTCCGTCACCTGCACAACTCCAATATGGAGACCCTGGTATCGTGGGGGATTGCCGGCTTCCTGGTGTTGTATGGCACACTCTTGTCCGTGGCTCGCCAGGTACTGTCATGTTCGGAGTCTTCACGCTTCATCAAGATGCTGACGGTTTCCTTTATCGTCTATTGGGTCATCATCAATAATTTCGAATCATTTTTCTATATGCGCTCCGGACAGTGGGTATTCAGTGTGTTCATGGGGGCCATCTACTCGGTCGCACTGCATAGAGGGCTGAAGGTGTTTGCAAAGGAAGGTCATGAAAATCTACGTCGTTAGTCTGGAGAAGGCCGCGGAACGTCGCCTGCGAGTCGAAACCGTCTTGTCTGCCCGCGGTATCGAGTTTGAATTTTTCAATGCGGTCAACGGCTTTGAGGGGCTCCCAGAACGGCTGCAGGAGATGCCGGATGATCGGCACAGGGTGATGTTCAGGAGCCGGCCGCTGACCCCGGGGGAGAAGGGGTGCTACGCCAGCCATTTTCTGTTGTGGGAGAAGTGCGTCGAACTCAATGAACCCATCCTCATCCTGGAGGATGATTTCCTGCCTACCCAGTATTTTGAAGAGGTGCTGGGGACCCTGCCCAAGGTCCACGAGCAGTATGAGTATGTGAAGGTGGAACCCCAGGTCGGGTCGGCCACCGCATTGACCACCATAGACAACATGCAACTCATGTTCTGGCACAACAACATGTGCTGGACGACGGGCTACAGCCTCTCGCCGAAGGGGGCCCGCCGTCTGCTGGAACACAGCAGGAGATGGCTGTGCTCCGTCGATAATTTCATCGGCGAGTCTTACCGTACCGGCCTCGTCTGCGCCGGCCTTATTCCCTATGCCATCTACAGCCCGCGCGACATGGGCAGCGATATCCAGAACAAGGTGGCACTGGAGAAGGTGCCGCTGAAGTTCAAATTGACCCGCGAGTTGTACCGCTTCTACCGGCTCATCAGAATGACCTTGTGGAACTTGAAGCATGCGGGGGGCAAACCATGAGTGCCGGTGCGAGCAACAAAGTCATTCATGCCATCTGGCTGGGCAACCGGCTGCCTCCCCTGGCCCATGTGTGCATCGACGACTGGCGAAAACAGGGTTACGACTACAAGCTGTGGCTGGATACGGACCCGCAGATAAAGCGCTGGATCCAGGAGTGCACCTTCGCCCGGGAGTGTTACCGACGCGGACTGCTGGCCTTCGTGACCGACTACCTGCGCCTCAAGATCCTCGCCCAGGAAGGTGGTCTCTACCTGGATACCGATGTCACCATCAATCAGGACCCCTTCCCGCTCTTCGAGTCGGTGATGTTTGGCGTCGGCTATGAATCCGAGCGGCTGATCGGCACCGCGGTGATCTACGCCCGGAAGGAGTCGCTGCTGTTGTCCGAGCTGGTGCGATTCTACGAAGAGGAGATCATGTCCTCCCCGCTGTTCATGGGGCCTGACATCATGACCGAGCTGGTGGCCCGCAAGCTCGCGGCGTCCGGTGAGGCTGCGCTGATCGCTCCGGCTCACTATTTTTATAATTATCAAGGTGAAGCGATTCACTTCGAGCCCGTAGCAGAGCGTTATATGACCCACTGGTTCCAGCACAGCTGGAAACGTTCGAATGGTCTCATCTTCCTGCGCGCGAAAGCCAAGGGGTGGTCCGGGTATCTCTACGAGTGGCAGAAAGAGTTCTTCCGCCTGAGGAAATGATGGGCCGGTACCGCCAATAACTTGGGGGGTTGGTGCATGAGCCGAGGTTGGCTACTCAGGCCTCGGCATGTGTCGAGTCGACCTCACCCCAGAGCCGGGCCAGCCTCTCCTGCACGTTCAGGATCTCCTGCTCGGGATCCTGATGATCGGTGTCGATGAACTGATAGCGGGGGTGGGAGACAGGGTTGGCGATGGCCGAGTGACCCAGGGGGGATACGATGGTCAGCAGCGGTATGTCCAGCGCCTGTGCAATGTGACGGGGGCCCGTGTCGTTGCCGACGAACAGCTGGCAATGGGCGAAGAGCCCGACCAATTCCCGCACCGAGCGGGTTTGAACCTGATCGAACACACTGGCTTGCAACGGGGTGGGCAGCAAAGGTTTCAGGCCCCTGTTGTACTCCTCTTCCCCCGGTCCGCAGTAGATCAGGATCTGGGCGTCGTGTTGTTCGATCAGCCATTGCGCCACCTTGGCAAAGCAGCCGATGGGCCAGCGCTTGTAATGCCCCAGCGAGTTGACTCCCATGGCGATCAATGGCCGCGCGAGATCGATGCCCGCTGTCAGCAAGGTGTCACGTCCCCGCCGTTTTTCTTCCTCGCTCAGCCAGAGATAGTAGTTACGATCCTCGTGGGCGGGTTTGAGGGGGGCGAGCAGGGCAAAGCGATCGTCGACCAGGGTGCTGTTACCCTGATGCTGGGTGTCTTTGCGAAACCGTACTATGCGGTTGTGGCCAAGCCGCCAGGGAAAGGAGTCGAATCCTATCCGCAATTTGGCCCCCGACAGCAGGCAGGTCAGCAGACCTATCATCTGGCCCTGGCTGTTGATCACCACGTCATAACGCTCGCGGCGGATCCCCAGCAGCAGCGCCTTCATGTAGCCCCACTCGTTGCGACGCGCCTTCTCGATGACGATTAGCTTGTCGATATTGGGGTTACCCTCCGCCATGCCCGCGCAGTAATCCATGACCAGATAGTGAACTTCCCCGGCGGTATCGTTCTGCTTGAGATTGTTGCAAAGGGCCGTGGAGATCAGTACGTCCCCTATCTGTTTGGTTTGTACTACTAGGTATTTCATGGAGAAGGCCTCAAGTGAGGTCATGGTTGAGCGACAGCACAACAGCATATCGTACTCGACCGTCAGATGCTGCCGCGACGGCGTGAAAATCCGATCAGGCGCACTGCGGCAGCCTCTTTTTTCCGGCCGATGTTTAATTGTTGGTCATGCAGGCCAGGCAGGAACGTGGATCGACAAAGGCACGACCCAGGGGTCGTGCCAGCTATCAAAATGGTGAGGGGCGATCAGCGCACGATCAGGCCGAGCAGTATGCCCATCACGCCGAAGCCGGTGTTGGCAAAGCCAAGATCCCCCAATACCGGCAGCAGGAACGTCGGCAGTAAGGTGATCAGCAGGCCGTTGGCGAAGGCCCCGAGCGGGCACGACGACCACCGGTGGCATTGCCAAACACCCCGGCGGCGGCACCGACGAAGAAGTGCGGCACCACGCCCGGGATGATGAGGGTCAGCCCCAGCAGATAGAGCAGCACCATGCCCACCAGGCCGGCGACGAAGCTCGACAGGAAGCCGATCAGCACCGCATTGGGGCAAAAAGGAAGACGATGGGGCAGTCCAGCGTCGGTTTGGCGTTCGGCACCAGCTTGTCGGAGATCCCATTGAAGACTGGTACTATCATCGGCGATGCCCATGGTGAAGGAGATGGCCGCCGGGGTATCGCGCAGGAATAGCAGGCTCTTGGGTACCTGCACCTCTTTACTGCTGTGAGCCTTGGCGATCCAGCCGGCCAGCGCATGCAGGGCTGGCAGAAGGCGCGGCTGGACAACTACCTCTCCCCCGATGCCATCATCAACACCTCGGAGCGGCCGAGCTTCAGCACCGGCGCTGCCATGCTGGGGGAGATGCTGCTGCACTGGCCCGAACTGGCTGCGCTGATCTGTGTCAACGACGAGCTGGCGGCGGGCGTGCTATTTGAATGCCAGCGCCGCCATCTGAGCGTGTCGGGCAAGCTGGCCGTCGCCGGCTTCGACGATCTGGATGTGGCGCGCGTCTGTTACCCGGCGCTCACCTCGGTCAGGATCCCCTATCACCAGATGGGCCAGGAGGCGGCGGCATTGATCCTGCGTCAGCTGGCGGGTGACGAGGTGGCGGGCATGGCCCTGGCGTTGGATTTTCAACTGCAAAAGCGTCAAAGCACCTGATTAATGACTACAAAAAACCGAGAGGCAAGCATGTTCAAGGCTCTGTTACTGGAAAACCAAGATGGCAAGACTGTCCCGACCCTGACCCGGTTGGCCGAGAGCCAGTTGCCGGAAGGGGACGTGCGGGTGGCGGTGAGCCATAGCTCCATCAACTACAAGGACGGGCTGGCCATCACCGGCAAGGGCCGGATAGTGCGCCAGTGGCCGCTGGTGCCGGGGATCGACTTCGCCGGTACCGTGCTGGAATCCGCCGATGCGCGCTATCAGGTGGGCGATCGGGTGGTGCTGACCGGTTGGGGCGTGGGCGAGGGCCACTGGGGCGGCATGGCCGAGCAGGCGCGGGTCAAAGCCGACTGGCTGGTGCCGCTGCCGACCGGGCTGGATGAGCACCAGGCCATGTGCATCGGCACCGCCGGCCTCACCGCCATGCTCTGCGTGCTGGCGCTGGAGGAGGCGGGCATCACACCCGCGAGCGGCGAGGTGCTGGTGACCGGTGCCGCCGGTGGGGTGGGCTCGACCGCCGTCGCCCTGTTGGCTGCGCTGGGATATAGCGTCGCGGCCCTGACCGGTCGTCCCGAGCAGCAGGGCGAGATGCTGAGGGCGCTCGGCGCCAGTCGCATAGTATCGCGCAGCGAGCTGCTGGAGTCGGCCAAGCCGCTGGAGAAGCAGCTGTGGGCCGGTGCTATCGATACCGTCGGCAGTCAGGTGCTGGCCAAGCTGCTGGCCCAGATGAACTACGGCGGCGCCGTGGCGGCCTGCGGGTTGGCGGGCGGCTTTGATCTGCCGACCAGCGTGATGCCCTTCATCCTGCGCAACGTGCGCCTGCAGGGGGTGGACTCGGTGATGTGCCCGTTGGCACGGCGCCAGCAGGCCTGGGCACGGTTGGCGCGGGATCTGCCCGCCAGCTTCTTCGAACAGGCGGTAACCGAGATAGGACTGGAGCAGGTGGTGGCCACCGCCGAGGCCATTACCCTGGGCCAGGTGGCGGGTCGTACCCTGGTCAAACTCTGAGCAACTCCACTGGCGAGCCCCATTTTTCTGGATAGACTTTGAAGGCCGGTGCACTATCCAAGGAGAATGAGCATGGGTGAACAGACGCCGGATTACGAGCTCGACGATGATTGGGAGCCGGAATCCTGGGAAGATGAGCTGGAGGAGCTGGATGACGAGGGTTGGCAAGACTTTGACTCTCTCGACGATCAGTAAACCCCGGTGAAACGTACGGGCGGGCCCAGGGGCCCGCCCGATTTTTTGTGTATTCAGCGGGATGCGGCTTGGTGGGGGTTGTCGGGCTGGTTAGAATGAACTGCTCAAATGGCGCTGTGAGAGGAGGAACCCTCGCCGCGCCGCAGGACGGATAACCAGCGTCATGGACGCTCAAGGATGAATATGCGCTTACTCGTCATCATGCTGTGTGCCGGCCTGCTCGGGGGTTGTGTCTCCAACTCGGACGATCCCTGCGAGAAGGTATGGGCCGATGTGGGGGAGGGAGACGGCAAGCTGGGCTTCACCGCCGATCGGGTGGAATTCCATCAGACCCAGTGCGGGACCAAGGTGGATGTCGCCATGTGGCAGCAGGGTCGTCAGAAAGGACTGGCCTGGTACTGTCGCCCCGAACACCTCTATCTGGCCGGTCGATCCGGGGAGGAGTACCGTGGCGTCTGCCCCAATGACGTGCAGGCCCGTCGCCTGTTCGAGCAGGGCCGCCAGGGCTGGACCGATCAATAAGAGGGCCGGCCTCCTCAGGAATGACAGAGGCGGGGAGAGAGGACCAGATGGCCTACTCCTCCTTCCCCTTCAGCCGCAGCGGCTGGCACAGATACTGTTTGTCGTTGGCGCTGCGGGCACACTTGCCACACACGAATTTGGGCTTCTTTACTATCTTGCGCAGCGCCTTGAGCTCGAAGGGGATCTCATTACGGCGCCATTCACACAGCGTCTTGTGGCCCATGATGATGACTCCCTCGACAACGAATGGGGTAAATCAGATGAGCCGGGTGCGCTGTCGGCACTGCGCTCATTCCGCTTTACTGGTAGAGATACTTGGTGAAGATGAGCTCGCGTACCGCCTTCTTGCCCGTCTCCTTCACCAGCAGCTCATTGACCCGGTTCTCGCACTCCTTGCGCAACTCTTCCCGGCTCACCAGTGACTTGATCTGATCGCCGGTCTTGCTGCCAATCAGGCGGATGATGGCGTCGCGGATCAAGGGGTCATGCTGCTCTAGCAGCTTGAGATCGGCGGCATTCTCAGCCATCAGTTCTACCGTCACTCGCACATAGCCCAGGGTTTTGCCATCTCCCAGGTAATTGGTGATGATGTCCGGATCCAGCGCATGATAGGCGAATCCCGGCTGGACGGCGGCGGAGGCCGGACCGGCGGCCGCTTCCTCGTTGGCGAAGGCGTGGGTATTCAACAGGGTACAACCCAGGGATAACATCAGCAGAACATTGGCGATCTTCATCTAGATGGCTCGGCAGCGACGGGTGCCCCATTTTTGATGCTGTCATCGGGGCCGTCAAGCACGGATGTTCTTACAATTCTCCATTGATTTACGGATAATAAACCGGATTTTAACCTGACAACGGAAATCTCCGGATGGTGAAGCTGTGAAGTCCGAGTTGACTGTTCCCCTCATCCAGCTCGCGCCCTGGCGGGCTCCCGAGCAGTGCGAGCCCCCAGAGGCGCTGCGTCCCTGGCTGCTGGAAGCCGATTCCATGACTCGTCGGCTGCGTCGCTACAATCGCCAGCTGTCGGTGCAACTGCTGGGCAATCGCCCTGTATCGCTCGGCGCAGACGAGCAGGCGCTGGTGGCGGCCGAGTGCCCTCAGGGCCTGTGCCGCGAAGTGATACTGCACGGGGATGGCGGGCCGGCCATCCTGGGCTGGACCCTGTTTGCCGAGGCGGCATTGCAGGGGGGCGGTTTACATGATCTGGGTGAACAGCCTTTGGGTGAACGTATCTTCTGTCATGAGCCTGCAAAACGAGATCATCTGTTGCTGGCATGTTTCGAAATCCTGGCCAACCCCTGGTGTCCGGCCGCCATCGTCTGGGGACGTCGTTCCCGTCTCTATCTGGGGCAGTGGCCCTTGCTGGTCCACGAACTCTTCCTGCCCTCGCTATCGTCCAACCCGCTGCCATCGAATAAGGAGCCGGAGTGAAATTGTTAACCAAGGAGCGGGGACTGGCCTATGTGCAGTTGGCCCGCATCGACAAGCCCATCGGCACCCTGCTGCTGCTGTGGCCGACCCTGTGGGCACTCTGGCTGGCGGCCGGTGGCCTGCCGGATCCCTGGATCCTGATCGTGTTCGTGGTGGGGGTCTTCCTGATGCGCTCCGCCGGTTGCGTCATCAATGACTATGCGGATCGCAACTTCGATGGTCACGTGAAACGCACCGCCGGACGGCCGCTGCCCATGGGCAAGGTCGCGCCGCGCGAGGTGCTGGTGCTGTTCGCCGTGCTGGCCCTCATCTCGTTCGGCCTGGTGCTGACCCTGAACCCGCTCACCATAGGCCTGTCGTTTGCCGGCCTGTTGCTGGCGGTCTGCTACCCCTTCATGAAGCGCTTCATTCCCATACCGCAGCTGGTGCTGGGGATGGCCTTCTCCTGGTCCATTCCCATGGCCTACGCGGCCCAGGCCAACGCGCTGCCTCCGGTGGCCTGGCTGCTGTTTCTCGCCAACCTGCTGTGGACCATCGCCTACGATACCCAGTACGCCATGGTGGACAGGGACGATGACCTCAAGCTCGGTCTGAAATCGAGCGCCATCCTGTTCGGTCGCCAGGACAAGCGGATCATCGGCGTGCTGCAGCTGGCGACCCTGCTGATCCTGCTGCTGGTGGGCCAGCTGATGGCGCTCGGCTCGGGTTACTACTGGGGCTTGCTGGGGGCGGGGGCGCTGTTCGTCTATCAGCAGCGGCTGATCCGGGAGCGGCAGCGAGAAGCCTGCTTCAAGGCGTTCCTTAACAACAACTACGTGGGGGCGCTGGTGTTGCTGGGGGTGGCGAGTCACTACCTTTGAGTCAGCGCGGCGCCACCGCGTGCTCACCCCGGGGTGAGCAACATTTGTGAAAAAGGCCGCATCTTGATGCGGCCTTTTTATTTCCAGTTATTGCTTGTCAGCCGGCGGCTATGAGGGTTGCCTCGTTACGGCATCAAGTCCGGTTGCCCGCTTCGATGGTGCGCCGGATCTTGGTGCTGAGCAGCGGCACTATGTTGTCGGCCAGCGCCTGGAAGCGGCCCAGATCCGGCTTGCAGCCCGTATCCAGATAGCCTTCGCTGCGCAAGGAGTGGATCAGGGTGCTGAACAGCTTCTGGTCGAAGAACTCGGGGGCGTTGATGCCGTGCAGGGTGCCGAGGCGCTCCGCCATCATCAGGCCATCCGCCTCCAGCTGCTCCGCCTCGATATAGGGCTGGGCCAGCACCCGGGTCAGCACGATGGCGTAGCGTTGCAGCGTTTCCTGAATGCTCTCCGCCAGCAGCAGCAGGCGCATCTGATTGACCGGGTTGACCCAGTAGCCGCTCTCACGCTCCTCGATGAGCTGCTGGCGTTGCAGTTCGGCCAGCAGGGCATCGACCAGCGCCGGCAGTTCGTCCTCCTGGTAGCGCAGGAACAGCTCCGTCTTGAGCAGCGGATAGATGTCGACGCAGCGGGCGACGATCTCGCCGCGGGAGATCCCCTCGCAACGCTCGATCAGGGCTGCCACCAGGGAGGGCAGGGCGAACAGGTGCAGGATGTTGTTGCGGTAGTAGGTCAGCAGGATCGCCTGATAGCGGTCCAGGCTGACTATCTGACCGAGCTTGTCCTCGCTCACCTCGAACTTGTTGAGCTCCATGGCCTGATCCAGCAGGATCTTGGCGTCTTCGTCCGGCAGGGTGCTCTGCGGGCTGTAGGGCACCTGCTTGAGCAGGTCCAGATAGGTGTTGAGTTGAGCCTGCAGCTCGTCCCGGGTCAGGGCATGGCGCTCGGCGGCCAGCAGGGCCAGGGCGCTCAGGGTCAGGCCGTTGACGGCGGCGGCATCGTTGATCCGGGTCATCAAGAGCTCGGCCAGCTGATTGACGGTGGAGGCCATCCACTCCGGGCGCTCTTCCTTGCCTATGCTCTCCTTCCAGTGCGGTACCTGCTCGCCGAGGTAGCTGTTGAGGGTCAGCGGCTCTCCGAAGTTGACGAAGCCACGGCCATAGTTGCGCAACTTGCGCAGGATGCCGAGCACCTGCAGGAAGCTCTCTTTCTCCTTGCGGCTGCCCTTGAGCTCGTTGTGGTAGGTGTTCACCTCCATCACGTGCTCGTAGCCCAGATAGACGGGCACCAGGGTCACCGGCCTGTCCAGCCCGCGCATCATGGCCTGCAGGGTCATCGCCAGCATCCCGGTCTTGGGCGGCAGCAGGCGGCCGGTGCGCGAGCGACCCCCTTCGGTGAAGAACTCCACCGAGTAGCCCTTGGCAAACAGCAGGTTCAGGTATTCACGAAATACGGTGCTGTAGAGCGGGTTGCCCTTGAAGGTGCGGCGGATGAAGAAGGCGCCGCCGTGGCGGAAGATGGGGCCCGCCGGCCAGAAGTTGAGGTTGATGCCGGCCGCTATGTGGGGCGGCACCATGCCCTGGTGATAGATGACGTAGGAGAGCAGCAGGTAGTCCATGTGGCTGCGATGGCAGGGCACGTAGACGATCTCGTGGCCTTCCTGCGCCAGCTGGCGTACCCGCTCTGCGCCATTGACCGACAGGCCGCGGTAGAGCTTGTTCCACAGCCAGCCGAGGAAAGTCTCGCCGAGGCGGATCAGCCGGAAGGAGAAGTTGGAGGCGATCTCGTCCATGTAGCCGTGGGCGCGCTTCTGGGCCTTCTCCAGGCTGATGCCCTCGCGTCTGGCCTCTTCTTCGATGGCCTGCTGGATCACGCTCGAATCCAGCAACTGCTTGAACAGCAGGTTGCGGTTCGGCAGCTTGGGGCCGGTGGCGGCCAGCTGCTGACGGCTGAAGTGGATGCGCGCCACCCGCGCCAGCTTGTGGGCGATGGCCTCGTCGGTGCCGTGCTTGTCCGCCATATGACGCAGGGAGAGCGGCGGGGAGAAGCGCACCAGATTCTCGCGCCCCTTGAGGATAACGATCAGTGCCTTCTTGAGCCGGTTCGGCGCCAGACTGCTGATGATGTTCCAGCCGGAGGCCTCTTCGCCTTCGCGACCCGGGGCGCGGCCCCAGAACAGGGTGACGGGCACGACCTGGATATCCAGCGCCGGATCCTGCTTGTGCAGATCCAGCAGCTGATGAAATTCTTGCAGGAAGGGGAGCGGCTTGGTGCGTTTGCCAAACAGGGGCGGTGGCCGATCCAGGCAGACGTAGCGCGGCAGCAGCTGACCATTCAGCTCAAGGGGCGTGAAGGGGCCGGGCAGACCGAGATCCTCGCAGCACTGCTGCAGGGTCATCAGATCGGTGATCGAGCTGGTCTTCAGGGCATAGACAATGGGTCTGGCCGGGTCCAGATCCAGTTCCGCGATGGGGTTTTCCGGCAGGCTCTTGTGGTTGACCAAGCCGCTGACCGGCCATTGCAGAATGGCTCTGGAAATCTTCTGTCCGATGGACATGGGTGTCTGCTCTCCAAAAAAATGCGGCGTGAGCATAACAAATCACCGCTGGCTTGTCGCCGAGAGGTACGATGAGTGGCGCTACAGATCAAGGATGGGCCATTTTGTGAAAGAAGTGCGACAAGGGCACGACAAATATCAGCAACGCCTTGCCTTGGCCACAGCACTGTATATACTGCCAGTGTGCTGTATAAAAAGACAGGTGCCCATGCTATGAAACCCCTTACTCCCCGCCAGGCTGAAGTGCTGGAGCTTATCAAGGCGAACATGAGCGAGACCGGTATGCCGCCGACTCGTGCCGAGATCGCCCAGAAGCTTGGTTTCAAGTCGGCCAATGCGGCCGAGGAACATCTGAAGGCCCTGGCCAAGAAAGGGGTCATCGAAATCATGCCCGGTACCTCCCGCGGCATCCGTCTGCTGATCGAAGAAGAGGAAGCCGCACCGGAAGAAAGCGGCTTGCCGCTGATCGGCAAGGTGGCCGCCGGTGAGCCTATCCTGGCCCAGGAGCACATCGAGAGCCACTACCAGGTGGATCCCGCCCTGTTCCATCCGCGGGCAGACTTCCTGTTGCGGGTACAGGGAATGAGCATGAAGAACATCGGCATCATGGATGGGGATCTGCTGGCGGTGCACAAGACCCAGGACGTGCACAACGGTCAGGTCGTGGTCGCCCGCCTCGATGAGGATGTCACCGTCAAGCGCTTCCAGCGCAAGGGCAGCCAGGTGTGGCTGCTGCCGGAGAACGAAGAGCTCGCGCCCATCGAGGTGGATCTCGCCAGCCAGCATCTGACTATAGAGGGACTGGCGGTCGGCGTGATCCGCAATGCCGACTGGATGTGAGATGCAGGCATGAGCTCTGATAGACGGCCTCCTTTGGGAGGCCGTTTCGTTTCTGCTGTTTGCCCCGAGCTCTGATACCCACCATTTTCGTCGCCATCCTCTGTCGCAACAGAAAGCAGCAAAGAGAGCGCAACTAAAGAGAGTGCCGCCACACAGCTGGCATTTCGGATATATCCTTTGATGAGGCACGGTACGCCGTTACCGGGCCACGGGATCTGCCATGATCCGGGTTGTTGCCTGAACCGGCCAGCATAAGGTCGCAGGGATGCATCACTGGCACCGCCAACGCGGTGTCGGGTAGAAGGGAGAGTCGTCAGGGGGCTCGCAGTCCATGACCTGGAACGACTCAGTCAGTACGTGACTGTGTTTTGCCTGTCATCCTGGCAGGACACTAGTTGACGTGGCCTGTTGAGCAAGGAGGACAGGTATGGCTTCAAGCTCGCCATGGGATCCGGGTCTGGCCGCAGCGCCCGCATCCTCCATCACCCGGTTCATCAAGGGCAGTCGGATGACGTGGTTTTATGCGCTCTGGGTCTATCACAAGGGGAATGGCTGGACCATCTGGCTGGGGTGTCCCAAGGACAAGATTGTCCACCTGGTTCGTCTGTTTCGCCGCCACCACGACATAGGATTGCCCAATGCACCCTGGGTGGCCCCCGTCGTTCCGCTGCACGCCGTGGCCCGGCGCCCTCAGGCGCAGCACCGGCGGCGACCCTGATCCACTTAGCCAACATTGTGTGTGAGCCCCACCTGATGTGGGGCTTCTGTTTTTTCCCATCTGCGATGAATACTGAGGGCCAGTACCACCCCTTGTTGGGCCTCTTTGTGCCCGATATCCGGACTCCGGGGTAGCCAGAGATAGGAGGGCCCGGGTTACAATGCACCTCCACCGGGCCCGCCCAACGGCTGATTAGACTAGCAAGGCTCTGTTTTATATGATTAAACCACGTTATCCCCTGCTGTTTCTGTTACTGGTCGGCAGCATGATGGTTGCATACAGCTGGAGCCAGCCTTCCCCACCCGAGCAGGCCGACTATTATCCGGTGGGACGGGATATCAATCCTTTCACCCTCACCGACGGCGATGGCAAACCCTTCACCGCAGCCAACCTGGTCGGGCATTGGACCTTCCTGTTCCTCGGCTACACCTATTGCCCGGACATCTGCCCGACCACGCTGGCGGATCTGCGCTCCGTCTATCCGGAACTGCAGCACATAGCGCCTGGCAGTCAGGTGGCCTTCATCTCGGCGGATCCCCAGCGCGATGACAGTGCCCGACTCAAGCAATACACCAGTTTCTTCCAGCCAGAGTTCAAGGCGGCCACCGGCCCTCACAACCAGCTGTTCCCCTTCGTGCGCAACCTTGGTCTCGTCTACTCCATCGTCGATCACGGGAACCAGGATTACCTAGTAGACCACTCGGCCTCGATCGTGCTGATCAGCCCGGAGGGCAAGCTGACGGCCGTGTTCCGCCCCCAGATGGAGCCTGGCCAGGTGCCCCACGTGGCCATGAAAACCCTGGTCTCTGACTTCGCGCGGATAGTGCGGCTGGCCGACCAGTGATGCTCAGGAATGAGACCTGCCCATGCTGATCCCGCACTGGTTGCGCGATCCCCGGCGTCACAGCGCCGTGTTTGTACTTGCCCTGCCGATGGTGTTCTCGAACGTCACCACCCCGTTGCTCGGGCTGGTGGATACCTGGGTGATCGGTCATCTCGGTCAGGCCTGGTTTCTCGGCGGCGTCTCGGTCGGGGCGACCCTCATCAATCTTCTGTTCTGGCTGCTTGGCTTCCTGCGGATGTCCACCACAGGGCTGACCGCACAGGCCTACGGGGCTGGCAGTGCCGAGGGGCAACTGGACACCCTGGCGCGGGCCTTGGGGCTGGCGATCGGCCTGGGAATGGCGCTGTTGCTGCTGGTGTTACCCTTGCTGCCGGCCCTCATTGCGCTGAGCGGCGGCTCCCCCGAGGTGCAGGGCTATGCCGCAGAATATGTGTCGGTGCGGATCTGGAGCGCCCCGGCGGCCCTGTGCAACCTGGTCATCATGGGTTGGCTGCTGGGCATGCAGGACGCCCGCAGCCCCATGTTGCTGCTGATCCTGAGCAACCTGGTCAACATGGTGCTGGATACCTGGTTCGTGCTGGGCCTGGGCTGGCAGGTGAAAGGAGTGGCCGCCGCCTCGCTGCTGGCGGATTACAGTGCGCTGGGGGTCGGGCTCTGGCTGGTGAGCCGCCGGCTGCGCCACCTGTCTGTGTGGCAGGGGGCCTGGCAGCGCTGGTGGCAATGGTCAGCGCTGCGGCGCCTGCTCGGTCTGAACCGGGACATCTTCATCCGCTCTCTTTGTCTGCAGCTCTGTTTTGCCTTCATGACGTTGCAGGGGGCCAGACTGGGGGATGTGGCGGTGGCCGCCAATGCGGTGCTGCTCAACTTCCTGATGCTCATCTCCTACGGGCTGGATGGCTTCGCCTATGCGGTGGAGGCCATGGTGGGGCGCGCCATCGGGCGTCGGGATCGGCAGGGACTGCGTGAGGCGATCGTACTCAACCTGGGCTGGGCCCTGCTGATCGCCCTCGGCTTCACGCTGTCGTTTGCATTGGGGGGGCAGCTGCTCATCACCCATATCACCGACATCCCGGCGGTGATCGCCGAGGCGAGCCGCCAGCTGCCCTGGCTGGTGGCCATGCCGCTGCTGGCGGTCTGGTGTTTCCTGCTGGATGGGGTCTTCATCGGCGCGACCCGTGCCCGGGAGATGCGCAACAGCATGCTGGTGGCAGTGTTTGCCGGTTTCTTCCCGGTCTGGTGGCTGTGCCAGTCGTGGGGCATCTCCGCCCTGTGGGCCGCGATGGCGGCCCTGATGGCGGGGCGTGGCCTGACCCTTGGCTGGCTATGCTGGCAACTGGAGCGGGATGGCCGCCTGCTGGGTCAAGGCCGGGAACCCGCCTGACGGGATCTCATGGTCTGCGCCGCCTCTGAGAGGCGCAGCGCCGACGGAGGCTAGAGGGACCCCTCATAGCCAAACTGGCGCCAGCTCTCATACACGAAGACCGAGACCGCATTGGCCAGATTCATGCTGCGGCTCTGGGGCAACATGGGGATGCGCAGCCGTTGCTCGAATGGCAGGCTCTCGATGATCTCGGCCGGCAAGCCGCGGCTCTCCGGGCCGAACAGCAGGGCATCCCCCAGGGCGAACTGGACCGCCGAGTGGGCGGGGCGACCCTTGGTGGTACAGGCAAACACCCGCCTCGGTGCCACCGCCGCCAGGAAGTCGGCATAGCTCGGCCAGCGCTTCACCTCGGCAAACTCGTGATAGTCGAGCCCGGCCCGCTTCACCCGCTTGTCATCCCACTCAAATCCCAGCGGCTCGATCAGGTGCAACCGGTAGCCGGTGTTGGCGCAGAGGCGAATGATGTTGCCGGTATTGGGCGGAATTTCCGGTTGATAGAGCACTATGTCGAGCATGGCGGGGTCCTGAGGGCGCAATAAGGGCGCCAGCATACCCAGCGCCCACGGGGATGAAAAGGGGGAGCCTCACGAGATGGGCAGGCGGATGGTAATGATGAGCCCGGTCGGCTGATTGCTGCTGGCCTTGATGGTGCCTCCGTGCTGCTGGATCGCCTCGGCGGCGATGGCGAGGCCCAGCCCGGTGCCACCCGTCTTGGCGTTGCGGGCATCATCGACCCGGAAGAACGGCAAGAACAGCTGTGCCTGCTGCTCCACCGGCACACCCGGGCCATCATCCCGGATGGTCATTACCCACATACGCCCTTCCCGATACCAGTCCGCCTGGATGAACTCGCGGGCATACTTGAGGGCGTTGCGCAGCGGATTTTCCAGTGCCCGCGCCAGCAACTCCGGCCGCATCATGAGCGATTCCGTCGGCAGGGCAGGCAGGCGCAGTTGTTTGCCGTTCTGGTTTGCCTCGAACATGGCGTCGTCCAGGATGGGCTCCAGCAGCTCCGCCAGCGGCAGCAGCACGGGGGCCTCCACATGTTGCTGCACCCGGGACAAGTCCAGCAGATCCCCGATCAGCTTGTCGAGTCGCCCGATCTCGGTTTCGATCCGTACCAGCTCACTGCTGTCCCCCTGCTTGCGGCGGATCAAGGCCTGCGCCAGCTGGATGCGGGTGAGGGGGCTGCGCAGCTCGTGGGAGATGTCGGACAGCAGCTGCTTCTGCTTCTGGATCATGTTCTTGAGGGTATCCACCATGTAGCTGACGTGATCTGCCAGCTGGCCAATCTCATCCTGCCTGCCGAGGTTGGGGATCCGGGTCTCCAGCTTGCCCTGCGCCAGTTGCGAGACCGCCTGCTGCAGCTGCAGTATGGGGCGGGTCAGCCGCCAGGCCAGCAGCAGACAGAGCGGGGTGCTGACCAGCATGGCGATGCCCAGGATCTGGATGGGGTGATCCAGGATCTGGATAAACAGGAACAGGTAGGAGTTTTCGACGTTGAGGCCGAAGTAGACGTGATAGGGCTGGCCATGGTGCTGCATCAGGAAGGGGCCGGCGATGGCCCGCTTGTGCTCGCTGCCCAGCATGGGCTTGGCCGGGTTGTCTGAGTCCACCATGAAGCGGATGACAAACTTGTTGGGCTTGGCGGTGAACTGCAGCTGGCCCTTGGCATCGCGCAGATAGACGTTGTCCACCGGCAGCAGACCCGTGGCCTCCATCGCCTGGGACAGGTTGAAGTCCTGGCTCGGATCCGCCCCCCGCTGCAGCGCCTGCAGGTTGTTGTTCATCCGGCTGACCTCGTGCTCGGGGAGCGGGATGGTATTGCGGGGGTCCAGGGTTGGCAGTATGACCACTGCGGCCATCATCAGTAGCAGTATCAACCAGAACCAAAGGAAAATCTGGGTTGAAAGTCCACCGAGTGAACGGTTCATAGTTATGCCTGTTCCAGCCAGAGGTAGCCTCGACCACGCACCGTCTTGAAGCGGGGCTGGCCATCGCTGCGTTCCGGCAGCTTCTTGCGCAGGTTGCTCAGGTGCATGTCGATGGCCCGATCGAAGGGCTCCAGTTTCTTGCCAAGTACTTGTTCAGAAAGCAGATTCTTACTGACGATCTGGCCAGGGCTGCGCAGCAGGCATTCCAGCAGGCCGAATTCGGTGGCGGTGAGGTCCAGCAGTTGGCCATCGCTGCGCGCCTGTTGCAGGCCGGGTTGCAGCACCAGATCCATGAATCTCAGCTCGTCGGTGCCGCCGCGCTGGGGTTGCAGGCTCTGGGTGCGGCGCAGGATGGCGCGTACCCTGGCCAGCAGCTCCCTGTCGTCGAACGGCTTGGCCAGGTAGTCATCGGCGCCGGCCTCCAGCCCGTCCACCCTGTCCTGGCTGTCACCGCGGGCAGTCAGCATCAGCACCGGGGTCTCATGGCGCTTGCGCAGCTTGGCCAGCATGGCGAAGCCGTTGAGCCTGGGCATCATCACATCCAGCAGCACCAGATCGAACGTCTGCTCGGCCAGCCGTTGCAATCCCTCCTCGCCATCCTCGGCGACCGTGACCTCAAAGCCTTCCAGGGTCAGGATCTCGGTCAGCAACTGGGTCAGCTCGAGATCGTCGTCGACCAGGAGTATTCTGTTCATCTGGGGTCACTCCGTTGATTTTGCACGCCAAACTGACGCTCGGGTCAGGGTATAATAGATTTTTACGCGCCAGAGGAAAGCCGGTTTTGAGCCATCAACAATATTCTCGCTGGGTGACCCTGGCCAGCGTGGCGGCGGTCACCACCGCCACCCTTCTTATCGTCGGCAAGCTGATCGCTTGGCTGATGACGGATTCCTCCAGCCTGCTGGCGTCGCTCACCGACTCCTTCATGGATGTGAGCGCCTCCCTCATCAACCTGGTGGCCATCCGCTATGCCCTGGCGCCGGCGGACGAAGAGCATAGATTCGGCCACGGCAAGGCGGAGTCGCTGGCGGGGCTGATACAGTCGGCCTTCATCTCGGGCTCGGCCCTGCTGCTGGTGATGCACGGCATCTCCTCCCTGCTCAACCAGGTGCCCATAGTGCGGCTCGAGGCCGGACTCTGGGTCAGCGGCGGCTCCATCCTGCTGACCCTGCTGCTGGTCAGTTTCCAGGGTTTGGTCATCCGCAAGACCAACAGCGTGGCCATCAAGGCCGATATGCTGCACTACCGTTCCGATCTGCTGCTCAACGCCGGCGTGCTGCTGGCCCTGGTGCTGGCGGGGCAGGGCTGGTACTGGGCAGACGGCCTGTTTGCCATCCTGATCGGCCTGTTCCTGGTGTGGGGGGCCATTCAGATCGGCTACGAATCGGTGCAGGCCCTGCTCGATCGTCAGTTGCCAGCGGAAGAACAAGCGAGAATAATGGCCCTCTGTTGTGCCGTAGAGGGGGTACATGGTGTACATGATCTGCGTACCCGCCAATCCGGGTCCACCCGTTTCGTGCAACTGCATCTGGAGCTTGACGATCAACTTCCCTTGGTCAAGGCCCACCAGATAGCCGACGAGGCTGAACTGGCCGTGCGCCAGTCATTTGAGCGGATGGATGTGATCATTCACATGGACCCCATCTCGGTGCTGACCAAAGAACAACAAAGCCCTCACCCCGAACAACAGTAGGCTGCAACATGGACGATCTGGTTGCCCAAACGTGGCAAAAAATTCAGCAAGAAGCGCAGAGCATGGCGGCCCAGGAGCCCATGCTGGCCAGCTTCTTCCACTCCACCATCCTCAACCACGGGGATCTGCGCTCGGCGCTCAGCTTCCAGCTTGCCAACAAGCTCGACAGCACCACCATGCCGGCCATCGCCCTGCGTGAGGTGATCGAGCTGGCCCTGCGCAGCGAGCCCGAGCTGCTGGACATGGTGGCCGCGGACATCTGCGCCGTGCAGGACCGTGACCCCGCCGTCGACCTCTTCTCCACGCCGCTGCTCTACCTCAAAGGCTTCCACGCCCTGCAGGGTTATCGGGTCGCCAACTGGCTGTGGCGCCAGGGGCGCCGCTCGCTGGCGCTCTATCTGCAAAACCAGATTTCCGTGGTGTTCGGGGTCGATGTGCACCCGGCCGCGCGGATCGGCAAGGGCATCATGTTTGACCATGCCACCGGCATCGTGGTCGGCGAGACGGCGGTGATAGAGGACGACGTCTCCATCCTGCAGAGCGTGACCCTGGGTGGGACCGGCAAGGAGAGTGGTGATCGTCACCCCAAGATCCGGGAAGGGGTCATGATCGGGGCGGGGGCCAAGGTGCTCGGCAACATCGAGGTGGGCGTGGGCGCCAAGATCGGTGCCGGCAGCGTGGTGATCAACCCGGTGCCTCCCCACACCACGGTGGCCGGGGTGCCGGCCAAGATCGTGGGCCGACCGGAGTGTGACAAGCCCTCCTTCGACATGAACCAGAACATCTAGGGGCTCATGGTCAAGCGCTGGTCAGGCTTTCTGATCCTGGGGATGTGGCTGCTCAACCTGCTGCATCTCTATTTCGGATTCTCCCCCTGGCCGGCGGCCATCGCCGCCTGGGCTGCCTCCTTGCTCACCTGGCCCTGGCTGGTGGGCGCCGCACGGCGTCAGGCACTGGCCCTGTACGGCGCGGCAGCGCTGCTGCTCGTCTTCTCCTGGTGGCGCGGCGCCAGCCTCAGCCCCGGCGACTGGCTGCTGCCCAACATCAATATGCTCACCATGTTTGCCGCCGTCAGCACCCTCAACCTCGCCACCTCCGGTCTGCTGACCGGCACCAGCTCCTGGTCGGGCCGCAAGGGGCTGTGGAGCACCATGGCCAGCCTCAACCTGCTCGGCGCCGTCATCAACCTCTCGGTGCTGTTTATCATCGGCGATCGACTGGAGAAAAACGGGACCCTTGAGCGGCGCCAGATCATGGTGCTGAGCCGGATCTTTTGCGTGGCCGCCTTCTGGTCTCCCTTCTTCGTCGCCATGGCGGTGGCGCTGACCTATGCCCCGGGCCTGCAACTTTCCAGCATCTTGCCGTTTGGCCTCATCGGCGCCCTGCTGGCCATGGGGCTGACGGCCTGGCAGGTGGAGCGGCTCGGGGTCGCCGATTTCGAGGGCTATCCGCTGCGCCTGCAGACTCTGGGGCTGCCGGTAACCCTGGCGCTGCTGGTCTTGTTGATCAACCGGCTCTGGCCCGGTCTCAGCATACTGGCTGTGATCGCGCTGGTGGCGCCCTTGCTGGCGCTGCTGTTCATGCCAAGGGTCGGGCGAGGGGCTGCCCTCAAGCGGCAAGTGGTGGAGCGCTTCCCCGCCATCGGGGGTCAGCTGGTGTTGTTCCTCGGGGCAGGCCTGCTGGCGGCGGGCATCAACAGCTCCCTGTCGGTGCTGGAGATGGGGGGCGGCCACGGCCTGCCGCTGTTCAATCACTTCGGCTGGCTGGAGGCCTGCCTGACCCTGCTGCTGATCTTCCTGGTGGCCATCATAGGGGTGCATCCCCTCATCAGTATCTCGGGGGTGGCCCCCTTGTTGTGGCCGCTCTCGCCGGATCCCAGTCTGCTCGGCATGTGTTTCCTGCTGGGCTGGGGGCTGGCCACCGGCACCAGCCCGCTGTCCGGTTCCAACCTGGCGCTGGCGTCACGCTACAACCTGAGCGCCGGCTTGCTGCTGCGCTGGAATCTGCTCTACGGCCTGCTGATGTACGGGGTCGCCTGCCTGTTGATGGGGGCCTTCATCGCCCTGCATGGATGAGGACGACGACGGCTTGAGCCGCCGGTTGGCAGCGTGCTATATATCGCAATTGTGCTGCCACAGGCATCCCGAATCGGTGTTCCTGCTGCCTGCGAGAAAAATAGACGCATATTTAAGCAATACCGGCAGGGAAGGCGCATTTTACGGCGCACCGTCTTGTTTGTGCCGAGCGCATCAGGGTATGCTGGCTTCACGCGCTTGAATCGCCCTCTGTGGGGCATCGCAATTGAACAAACAGGTATGCATATGTCACTAGAAGTCCTTGAGCAACTCGAATCCAAAGTACAATCCGCCGTCGACAACATCTCCCTGCTGAAGATGGAGCTGGACGAGCTGAAAGAGCAGAACAGCAAGCTGCAAGACGAGAACCATCTGCTGCGCAACGAGCACGTTGCCTGGCAAGAGCGTCTGCGCGCCCTGCTGGGCAAGATGGATCAGATGGGTGAAGCCATCTAATTCCGTCTCTGCTGGCAAGAATGAAAACGGGCCACTCCATGAGTGGCCCGTTTGTTTTCCGGCCGTGCCTTACATGGCGAGCAGCTGTTTGACCGTCTTCTCGATGCCGTCGGCCGCTTCCACTATGTTGTTCGCCAGCATATAAGCGGGGGTCGAGATGACTTTACGCTCCTGATCCACCACGAACTCGCTGACCGGGCAGTTGAGATGACTGCCACCCATGGCCTCGATGGCATTGGCGGTGCCCTCGTCAGTGCCTATGGTGGCCAGGGTGCCGGCACCGTAGACGAGGGGGATCATGGCCGGCGCTATGCAGATATAGGCTGCCGGCTTGCGGGCTTTGGCGAAACTCTGGCACGCCTTGAGCACATCCGGCTGGATCCGGCAGTTGGCCCCCTGGACGGCGAAATCGCACAGGTTCTTGGCGGCGCCGAAGCCACCGGGTAGCAGCAGGGCGTCGAAGTCGGCCGCATCCAGCTCGGCCACGTCCCGGATCTGGCCGCGTACGATCCGGGCCGCCTCGACCAGCACGTTGCGGCTCTCTCCCTCGCTCACCTCACCGGTCAGATGGTTGATGACGTGCAGCTGTTGCACGTTCGGAGCGAAGCATTGTACCTGGGCGCCCTGGCGGGCCAGCGCCAGCAGGCTGATGACGGTCTCATGGATCTCGGCGCCGTCAAAGACGCCGCAGCCACTCAAGATCACGGCCACTTTTTTCATGGCGAACTCCTCGTTGTTGAAAATGTGAGCCAGGGTAGATTGTTGTACTTTTGTATGGTTATCGTTCGCCCTCCACTGGTCAAGTCATCCCGCTGTGCTAGGATTGTTTCGTTTTGGATCCTGCCGTATCGCCCCCTTAAAATTTTTTCCACATTGATCGAGATCATGATGGTCGCATCGCGATCGGTTTTAACGATCTCAATTGTTTGTTTTATATGTAATTTTTTAATTCAATCCACAGCTTTGTCACCACGGCTCGCCCATGCCTCCATTTTTGGGCACAGACTTATCCACAGCCTGTGGCCCGGTTGATGGCCTGAGCGGCAAGGTGCCAGCCCCTTGGTGTGCTGCGGGCCCTGTGGCATCCTAGCGACTGTTTATTCTTGGCAGGACGATTTCATGGCCTCTAGCAATCCCCTTATTCTGGTCGACGGCTCTTCATATCTTTACCGCGCCTTCTTCGCCTCCCAGCAGGCCGACCTGCGCACATCGACCGGGCTGCCGAGCGGCGCCGTCCGCGTGATGGCCAACATGATGCGCAGCCTGCGCAAGCAATACCCTGACAGCCACGTGGCCGTGGTGTTCGATGCCAAGGGCAAGACCTTCCGCGACGACATCTATCCCGAATACAAGGCGACCCGCGCCAGCATGCCGGACGATCTGCGCAGCCAGGTCGCTCCCATTCACCAGATGATCAAGGCGATGGGCTTCCCCTTCCTCATGGTGGAAGGGGTCGAGGCGGACGACGTGATCGGCACCCTCGCGCGCCAGGCCACCGAGAAGAAACTGCCGGTGCTCATCAGCACCGGTGACAAGGACATGGCGCAGCTGGTCTCCGACCACGTCACCCTGATCGACACCATGAAGGACGTGACCACGGATCGGGAAGGGGTGATCGAGAAGTTCGGCGTGCCGCCCGAGCTCATCATCGACTACCTGGCCCTGATGGGGGACAAGGTGGACAACATCCCCGGTATGACCGGGGTCGGTGAGAAGACGGCCCTGGCCCTGTTGCAGGGGATCGGCAGCATCGACGAGATCGCCGCCAATCTGGACAAGGTCGCCGCCCTGGGCTTTCGTGGCTCCAAGGCGTTTGCCGACAAGTTCCGCGAGCAGGAGGAGCAGGTTCGTCTTTCCTACCTGTTGGCAACCATCAAGACCGACGTCGAGCTGGAGCAGGAGCTGGAGCAGCTGCAGCTGGGCCCGATTGACAAGGAATCCCTGCTGGAAGTCTACCGTGAGTACGAGCTGCGCAACCTGATCAAGGAGCTGGAGTCCGGCGATGAGGGGACCAGCGCGAGTGCCGGCCAGGATTCTTTCGATGAGGAAACGAGCCCCGCCACCGCCATCGAGACCGACTATCGCTGCATCCTGGAGGAGGCCGAGTTCGACGACTGGCTGGCACAACTGAAAGCCGCGCCGCTGTTTGCCTTCGACACCGAGACCACCAGTCTGGATTACATGGAGGCGCGGGTGGTCGGCGTGTCGTTCGCCATCGAACCGGGCAAGGCGGCCTATGTGCCGTTCGGCCACGACTACCTGGGCGCACCGGCGCAGCTGAGCGAGGCGTTGGTGCTGGGTAAACTCAAGCCACTGCTGGAAGATGCCGCTCACCTCAAGGTCGGCCAGAACCTCAAGTACGATCGCAACGTGCTGCTCAACCACGGCATCGATCTGCAGGGCATCGCCTTCGATACCATGCTCGAATCCTATGTGCTGAACTCCACCGCCAGCCGTCACGACATGGACTCCCTGGCCAGGAGATACCTGAATGTCGAGACCATTTCCTTCGAGGAGATCGCCGGCAAGGGGGCCAAGCAACTCACCTTCAACCAGATCGAACTGGAACAGGCGGCGCCCTATGCGGCGGAAGATGCCGACATTACCCTGCGTCTGCATCAGACCCTGTGGGGGAATCTCAGCAAGCTGCCTGAGCTTGCCAAGGTATTCACCGAGATCGAGCTGCCCCTGCTGCCGGTGCTGGCCAGGATGGAGCTGATGGGCACCACCATAGAGCCCAAGCTGCTGTATCAACAGAGTCAGGAAATAGAAGTACGGCTGGGAGAGCTGGAGCGTCAGGCCCACGAGCTGGCCGGGCAGGAGTTCAATCTCTCCTCACCCAAGCAGCTCGGCGAGATCCTGTTCGTCAAGCTGGGGCTGCCCATCCTCAAGAAGACCCCCAAGGGCGCCGCGTCCACTGCCGAAGAGGTGTTGGCCGAGCTGGCGGAGACCTATGAGCTGCCGCGTCTCTTGATGGAGCACCGTGGCCTCGCCAAGCTCAAGTCCACCTATACCGACAAGCTGCCGCTGATGATCAAGCCCCAGACCGGGCGAGTGCATACCTCCTATCATCAGGCGGTGGCGGCGACCGGCCGACTCTCGTCCACCGATCCCAACTTGCAGAACATCCCGGTGCGCAACGAACAGGGGCGCCGCATTCGGCAGGCCTTCATCCCGAGCGCCGGTTACAAGTTGGTGGCGGCGGATTACTCCCAGATCGAACTGCGCATCATGGCGCACCTATCCGGTGACAAGGGGTTGCTGACCGCCTTCGCCGAGGGCAAGGACATCCACAAGGCGACCGCCGCCGAGGTATTTGGCGTCGCGCTGGATGCGGTCACCACCGACATGCGCCGCAGTGCCAAGGCGATCAACTTCGGCCTCATCTATGGCATGAGCGCCTTCGGCCTCGCCAAGCAGCTGGGGATCGGTCGCGCCGAGGCGCAGAAGTACATGGATCTCTACTTCGAGCGCTACCCGGGCGTGCTGGACTACATGGAGCGCACCCGCCAGCAGGCCGAAGCCCAGGGCTACGTCGAGACCCTGTTCGGCCGCCGCCTTTACCTGCCGGACATCAAGTCCCGCAACGCCGGTCTGCGCAAGGGCGCGGAGCGGGCGGCGATCAACGCCCCCATGCAGGGGACGGCCGCCGATATCATCAAGCGCGCCATGATCGGCGTCGATGGCTGGATCCAGGGCATTACCGACGACTCCATCCATATGCTGATGCAGGTGCACGATGAACTGGTGTTCGAGATCCGGGAGGAGAAGCTGGAAGAGTACGTCGCCATCATCAAGGAGAAGATGTCGGCAGCCGCCGAGCTGCACGTGCCGCTGGAGGTGGAAGCCGGAGTCGGTGACAACTGGGATCAGGCCCACTGATCCTTCTATTGGTATCCGTTAGCTATATAAGAAGAGAAGCCCGGCATCATGCCGGGCTTCTTGTATCTGGTAGCGCTCAGCGCTTCAGGCTTCTTGCAGATATTCGTCTTTGAGCAGCACATAGTTGTCGGCGGAGATCTTGAGGAAGGCGATCTCGGCCGGCTTGAGTGCTCTGGCCTGCTTGGCTGGATTGCCCATATATAAGAAGCCGGACTCGAGCCGCTTGCCCGGTGGCACCAGGCTGCCGGCACCTATCATCACATCGTCCTCTACTATCACCCCGTCCAGCAGGATGGCCCCCATGCCGACCAGCACTCTATCGCCTATGGTGCAGCCGTGCAGCATGGCCTTGTGGCCTACGGTGACATCCTCGCCGATCAACAGCGGATGACCGCCGGGATTTCCAGCACTCCTGCGGCTGAGGTGCAGCACTGTGCCGTCTTGCACGTTGCTGCGGGCGCCGATGCGAATGTGGTTCACGTCGCCCCGTGCCGCCACCATGGGCCAGATACTGGCATCATCGCCGAGCTCGATATCCCCCACCAGGGTGGCGCAAGGGTCTACATAGACGCGTTTGCCCAGTTGCGGGCGTTTTCCTTTGTAGGGTCTCAGTCTCAGGTCCATCTCGGCCTCCTTGTTTTCGGCCATTCTAGCAATTCAGGTCCTTTCTGTGGATAAGTTTGTACAAAAGCTGTGGTTGGATATGAATAACTAATAAAGTGCCGATTTTTACAGTTTTATTGCAGTAACCCCCTTGCCAGCGTGATCAATCTCTCTATAATGCGCCACATCGACAGGGCAAGCGGCAACGCAAACAAGCCGGTCGGTGCCTCGATAAAGCCTCTGAAAATAAGGCTTGACTCGAGAAGGCGGTTGAGTAGAATGCCACTCCCGCAGCAGCCAAAAGCTGCGTCGCTCTTTAACAATTTGAATCAAGCAATCTGTGTGGGCACTCACAGCATC
>NZ_JAKZFK010000037.1:0-39701 GCF_022549315.1 Aeromonas sp. MR16
CATCAAGAGAGCCGTAGCCTTTTTTAGAATGTCCTTTTCGCGCTCGAGGCGGTTGATGCGGGCTTCCAGCTCCTGGATTTTCTGCTGTTCCGGAGTCAGTGCTTTGCTGATAGGGGTGGTGCCGGTTAGTTCGGATTGCAGTTGCTGAACCCAGCGGCGAAGTACGGTTTCACCAACATCCAGTGAACGGCTGGCTTCGGGGACAGAATATCCCTGGTCGAGCACCAGGGATGCGGCTTCGAGTTTGAATTCGGCAGTAAATGAGCGACGTAATCTTGTCATTGAACACCTCTGATCTTGGTGGCGACTGTACCACCTAAAATGGTGTCCGGGATGATTAGACCACTACACACTGCGTTAGATGTGTTGTAAGTAGGATAATAATTACAGATCGAACCTGCTTCCTAAAAAGTATAAACAAGATGCCGATTTAAGATAAGTTCGGCATCTTGTGATAACTAGAATAGTACAATCGACCTGTGGATTAATAAAATATTAAATTTTAATTCTATGATGGCTGGATATTCCTTGAAAAATAGCAGCCTCTTCCTGTACAACCTTATCAATTATCCAATCGTTCATCATTTCTTCCGCTTGAGTATCCAAGCCTTGAGAGGAATATTTAAAGAAAACCTTTTCGAAATCATTAGAGACAGTATACCCATCAACTTCATTTCCCTTTGGGGTAAGGAGTTTTGCGTAGCCAAAGCTATTAATATTGGGCTTCTCTTGTCTTTTCTTAAGAGTGCTCATAATGGGCTCCTTCTTCTTCCTTTCATTGCACTGGCGTGATTGGAATAATATTGTATATTATTTAGCACTTTTTGGTATTAATGTCTAGTATGATTCTGATTATTTTTTGTTGTTGTGATCCTTATATATTTTGATAGCAACATCTAGGTATATGGCCATAAGTGAGCTGATATTTTGTAAAAAGCTTTTATCCCTACCTAATGAAAATTGCTCAGGTATCGCACTAGTTAAGACAAGAACACCTAAACATTCATTATCCTCATTATCCTCATTATAGGTAATTATTGGTACAGAAATAAAAGAGCAATAATTTTTCTTATCTGATGAGTCTGATATTTTTAACTCATTACTTTTAGTGATGTCTGGACATATTTTAAGTTCTTTATGAATATATGTTAGCCCTACGTGGCCAAACCCTGGTTTCCAGCGCCTATTTTTCCTATGAATTCTGTCGTCACAACGCCTAGATACAACTTCTAACTCCTTGCTTTCCTGATCATAAATATATAGCGCTATATTGTAGCGTGACTCGCTAACGAAATTGAAAAGTACTTCCCTGTGTATGGATAGATAGTTCAAAATGGTGTCGAAGAAATCTTGCAATCTATTTTCCATACTCTCTATGGAAAGCGTTTCTTCAGTTTCCTCATCATGAATCAGATCTCTAATATGACTGTTTACCTTTAGAGTAGAGAGATAGATAACCAAGTTTTGTGTTGTTGCTAGCTCTGTTGATGAATGTAGACGTTGACGAATAATTGACATATCATCAGATATTTGGTTGTATTTTTTTGCTAACTCTGAGAGTTCTTGGCTTGTGTCGCTTCGTTTATCTAAATAATAAAATCCCAAAGCTAATATTATGTGAATAAGCATCACGATGATGGCAATTACATAAAATAGACCATGTATGTTAGATGGATTGTCCTTAAATGCAAAAATATAAGAAACGCCAAAGCCTATAATAATTGGTGCTATAAGTGTATTCCATATGCTACACAAAGAAATAAAGTGTCCAGTAAAGCTAGCGTTTATATATCTATTCTTTTTAAGCACGGCTTCAATTCTATCATGATCCATTTTTATAAAATCCTTACAAATAGATTTAACTTACTTCAATGGACGTTTGGGACACCCATCTTTCTGATAGAGGCATAGCTGATCAGGC
Organism: Aeromonas sp. MR16; assembly: GCF_022549315.1. Lineage (NCBI taxonomy): Bacteria > Pseudomonadati > Pseudomonadota > Gammaproteobacteria > Aeromonadales > Aeromonadaceae > Aeromonas > Aeromonas sp. MR16. Next base: position 1,922 of record NZ_JAKZFK010000037.1, read on the forward strand.
TATGCCTTGTTTTTCGGTAAAAAAACCTGATCACTTAACCAACTAGCTCTCCATCACCCCTTGCTTACCCCCTCTTCACTGATCTGACGCAGTTTGGAGCGGGCCATCAGCAGGCCCATCTTGACCTCCTGCCAGACGTAGTAGTTTTTACCCGCCTCGGTGCTGAGGGTCAGGGTGGCATCGTTCTCCGACTTGTAAGAGATGCGGCTACCCGGCGCCCTTTGTTTTGGTTGGAAGAAAGGCAAATAAAGGTTCGCATGGGGCCTCATAGCCATGCAACCGCTCAGGCTTATGCCGATGTGACGGGATTCAATATTCCGACAATTAACCGGCATGGGGCAGATCCGTAGGTTATCGGCGTTTCGCCCGAGAGGCGAAAACCCCAAGCTCCCGCCTGCCGGGCTCACCTCAGCTGAAACGCCTTGACGATAAATTCGATAAAGAGCCGCACGTTGCGGGACTGCTCCTTATGGAAGGGGTAGACGGCGAACAGGGCGTGGGGGTCGGGTTGCCAGTCGGGGATGAGTTTAACCAGGGTGCCGTCCGCCAGTTCGCTCGACACAAACTCTTTGGGCACCAGTATGACCCCAAGCCCCTGCACCGCCGCCTGTTTCAGGGCAAAAAACCTTGGACACCCACCTTTCTGAGTGAGTCGTAGTTGAGCTGGCTGTCGATGTTGTGGCGGATGGAAAGCGAGAGCGTTTCTGAATCAGGGCTGGCTAAGGGCTGTTTTGGCGTTTTATTGGAGCAATGTCATGCTCGGCATGGGGCGACATACCGGGGTGTGATATGAAGCGGGACTAGCGATTCAAAGGGGCGGCTGGTGACATCGCCGTTGGCCGCAGTGCTGTGCGAACAGTTGGCAATGCGCCCTGTCACCCACAGCTCTGATGCCTTGCCGCCGAAACATCGTCACTTGTCGCAACCATTGTGCGGTATCAAGGCCAAGTCGTTGCAGGATGGGGGCAAGGTGAGCCGAAATATGGCCCCGTTTGTCGGTTCTGATGGCTCGTCCTGTCCAGTCGACCAGCGTCAGATACTCGGTAAAGAGGTAGGGCAGGCCATCTGAATCACTTCTGCTGGAGAACGGCAGCAACAGAGGTGGCAATGGTGCTGCGGGTTTTTGGTCAGCGAGGCGCTGTTTAATGCTCGTGTAATCACTCTCTTCCGGTCTGTCGGCAATCGCTGCCCGTATCGGATTGAGGTCAACGTAGGCCATGCAGGCCAGCAGGGCTGACTCGGTGAGCAAGGCCTGACTTTTGAAGCGTCCTTCCCAGAAATGGCCCTTGCAACCATCCTCCTGATTGGCCTGGCGGGCCAGGTTTTCATTGAGCAACCGAACAAACCAGCTGATGGAATGCAGCCGCTCACGCCATTGGGCTATTAGCTGTTGTACGACCATCAGCTCCGGTTCAATCAGGGATTCTCCTTGATACCAGCGCCGCACCAGCAGGGGCCACTGAAACAGTGCCGCCCAACGCTCGGCCACTTCCTGCTCACTCCAGCGGGTGGCGATATCTAGTTCAACCTTGAGCACCAGATGATAGTGATTGTTCATCACCGCATAGGCGCAGACGCCGATGGCAAACAGCCGTGACAACTGTCCCAGCTTGTCTACCACCCATTGGCGCCTGTGCTCGTAACTCTGGCCGGAATGGGTATCTTCACCGCACAAGAAGGCCCGCCGCACGCAGCGACTGACCACATGGTAGTAAGGCGTATCTTGCAAACTGATTTGACGGGAACGGGCAATGGTCATGGCAACCTCCTGCTATCACTCCTTCAGTCAAGAACAGGGGTAAGACGCTGTCAAAAAGGTGGGCTGTCAAAAAGGTGGGTGTCCCAATATGCAGTCCGATTACGCTTCGCTAATCGAACCTACAGCCCCTGCAATGGTCGCCATAACCTGTCGCGGATCATGCTCGCTCCCTGGGCTTTTTATCGCCATGGGCTCGAACCGGAAAACGGATGCGCTATAGTGGGGGCCGCTCGTGCACATCCGCCTTCAACCCGATTAGAGAACGCACCATGAACCGTGATATTGCCGCCCAGTTTATCAAGATGCTGACCAACCTCGACCAGTGTCTGGCCAAGGCCGAGGCCCATGCCGAGGCGAAGAAATTCAACGTGGACAACTTCTTCAATGAACGCCTCATCGTCGACATGCTGCCCTTCTCCAAGCAGGTGCTGATCTGCTGTGACAGCGCCCGCGCTGTCATCGCCACCGCCAGCCACAGCGAGTTGCCGGCCATGGGGGACGATCCCAAGACCATGGCGGATCTGCGCGCCCACATCCAGCGCAGCATCGCCTTCCTGCAGAGCAAGCTGGAGGCCGACTTCAGCCAGTATGCGAGCGGCCAGTACTTCCCCTACTGGGCCGGTGGCAAGAGCATGGACGGTCACACTTGTGTTCATGAGTACGGTATCCCGAACTTCTATTTCCACCTGACCATGGCCTATGCGCTGCTGCGCCAGGCTGGTGTGAATCTCGGCAAGGGGGATTATCTGGGTGGCCTGAACCTGCGATAAGCCCGGGTTCCTCAAACAAAGAGCCTGCCAATCGGCAGGCTCTTTGTTTTTGGGGCCTGGCTGACGAAGGGACGCGGGCTATTCGTCCGGGATCTCGGGCTCCACCAGGGCGAGCAGCTGGGTCAGGGACTCCTGCCAGCCGAGGTAGCACATCTCCACCGGGATGACCGCCGGGATCCCCGCCTGCTCGATGGCGAGATCGGTGCCGCACAGCACCGGAGTCAGGGTAATGGTCACCCGCATCTCCCCCGGCAGGCCGGGGGCGTCGAAACTGTCGGTGTAGCGAATGCGCTCCCCCGGCACCAGTTCGAGGTACTCGCCGCCGAAGGAGTGGGAGTGGCCGGTGCCGAAGTTGGTGAACGCCATGCGGAAGGTACCGCCGACGCGTGCCTCCAGATGCGCCACCTTGCAGGTGAAGCCATGGGGTGGCAGCCACTTGGCCAGCGCATCCGCCTCGATAAAGGCCCGATAGACCCGCATCGGCGGCGCCTTGACTACCCTGTGCAGCCGCACTGTTCCTGTCGTCATGATGGATTCCTCCTGAGTGGTTTCGGACCAAGGATAGTCGCCAATGCCGGGATCGATCGGCGGCAGCGTCCCCCTGATCGAATGGAAAAAGAGAGGGAGGCGCTGGCCTCCCTCTGCTCGTCACCTATCTCGCCGCATCAGCCGCCGAGGGCTATGGTGGCCAGCACGATGGCGACGCCCGCCGCGGCGAAGAGCACGCCGACCAGCCAGGGGCGCGGCGAGCCGGCGTAGCGGGCCAGGCCACGGCCGATCAGCATCAGCATCAACAGGGCGATGGCGTGGGAGAGGCGCAAGGCCGGCACCGGATCCTGGAGGAACATGAAGGGCAGCAACACGGGGAAGGTGGAGAGGAACACCATCAGGAAGACCCCCAGGCTGTTGAGCAGATCGTTCCAGCGGAAGATGCGGCTCTGGCTCAACTCGGGGCGTTGCCGCAGGCGCGATTGCCAGTCAGCGAGCTCATCGTCGCGGCAGATGGTCGCCAGCGGGTCGGGCAGGGCATCCCGCAGCGCCACTATTCCCCGGTTGTCACTCGGCGGTAAGCTGTGCAGCTGTTGCAGCAGCCGCAGGGCGCGGGCCCGCTCGGTCAGAGTGGTGATGAGGTAGACGATGGCGTCGATCATGCCCCAGGCGATGTTGCAGCCGATGCCGGCGATCAGCAGGTCCTTGATCTCGGCCCGTCCTGCCTCGAAGGCGTTGAAGCAACCGGTGAAGGTCAGCACCATCAGCAGGCCGAACAGGATCTCGGAGTAGCGGGAGATGGGGTCGATGGGGGAAAAACGGGGTTGGTTCATGATGCGACCCATAGATGATGTTGATGACATTATCATGGGTCGAGTTCCGGGCATGTTCAAGGCGATCGCGCACGCCAGTAAGCAGCCATCCAGCTTGGTGGCGAGAAACCCGCAGCCCGGATAAACAGGGGCCTGCAGCGCGATAGCCTATTGAAACCAAGTGATCCGGTTGACCCCTGAATGGGCGGAGGCAGGGGCTTGTCGAGCGAGCTGGGTCTCTCTTGTATCTGCGTCTGATTTCTTCGCTAACCGAGTGATTTTTCGATGGATCTGCAAGGAGTTGATCAAGGTAGAGGTTATTGTCGGCGTTCGCTCATATAATCGCCGCCATGCAAGCGACTCGGAAGGATTCGATGATACAGCTGATGGCGGCCCTGTTCGGGTTGTTTTACGCCTGTCTGACCTGGGCGGCGCCCGTTCCCCCGCTCGCCACACCGGCCAGCCCCTTCGTGAGCCAGGCCAGCATGGAGCCGCTGCTTTCCTGGTTCACCGGCGAGTTCTCCAGCCAGGAGCAGGCCAGCTACGACAAGCGTTTCACCAGTGCCGAGCTGCGACTGGTGGAGATCTGGCCAGGCTACGGCGGCTTTCGCTGGGTCTATGCGGAACAGTTCCTGACCGAGCGGGCGGTGCGGCCGTTTCGCCAACGCATCTACCGTTTCTCCCCGCTGCCAGATGGCCGCATCCTGATGGCCGAGCTGACCATGCCCAGAGCCATCGATTTCGCTGGCGCCTGGCGCAAACCGGAGTTGCTCGATTCCCTCACCCCGCCACAACTCTCCCTGCGCGAGGGTTGCGAGATCTGGCTGAGCCGCCAACCCTCCGGGGAATACGCGGGCCACAGCAAGGTCGGCAGCTGCGCCACCAATTTCGGCGGCGCCAGCACCCTGGTGCAATACCTCTGGATCGGTCCCAACAGCGTCAGGCTGCTGGACAGAGCCTATGACAACGATGCCCATCAGCGCTGGGGCAGCCCGGGCGAGGGTTATGTCTATCTGCGAAGGGTGAAGCAGCGCGGTGAATAAGCGCTCAGGCGGGCAGATCCAGCTCGTGGCGGTGGTCGCTGAGGTAGTCGATCAGCAGCCGTAGCCGCAGCGGCATCGGCTCTCTGGCCGGGTAGAGCATGTTGACCGGGCGTGGATCGGGCAGGGCATCTGGCAGTATCTCCAGCAGGGCACCACTTTTGATCTCGTCGATCAGTAGGGCGCGCGGCTGCAGCACTATGCCCGCGTGATGCAGCGCGGCCACCTTGAGGGCGCTGCCGTTATTGCTGATGAACTGGCTGTCCCACAGATGCAGGTGCTCGAGGGGAAACGCCTCCGCCAGGCTGGATTGCGTCAGCCAGGGGGCGAAGCCCAGGCAGCGGTGACGAGCCAGATCAGTGAGTTCCTGCGGGGTGCCGTGCCGTTGCAGATAGTGCGGCGAGGCGCAGAACACCGAGGCCGAGCAGGTCAGCGGACGGGCTATGTAGGCGGCATCCTTGGGGGTGCCGACTCGGAAGATGAGGTCAAAGCCGTCGCCAATCACATCGACCAGCCGATCGCAGAGATCCAGCTCGATGCGGATCTGCGGATAGCGCGCCATGAAGTCGCACAACAAGGGCGTCAGCCGATGGCTGCCGAAGGTAATGGGGGCATTGATGCGGATCTTGCCCGCCGCCTGGCCGGTGTGGGCCAGGGTGTTCTGCTCCAGCTCCCGATAGTGCTGCAGCAGGTTCTGACAGCCGCCGAGGTACTCTCTGCCCGCTTCGGTCAGGCTTTGGCAGCGGGTATTGCGGTTGAGCAGGCGGGAGCCGACACGGGTCTCCAGCCACTTGATGTATTTGCCGATCATGGCCGGCGTCATCTCGAATCGCTCCGCCACGGCACTGAAGCTGCCCGCGCGGGCGACTGCGACGAAGATCTCGATGGCGGTCAGGCGATCCACTCTAAACTCCTGGTTTATAAAGCCGAGCGCCACTATGTCTGGCTGGCGGAGCGGCTGTCAATATACTGGGCGGCATCAAACGAAGATGGAATGTGCCCATGAGCCTCGACTATTACGCCCTCTACCTGCTACTCGCCGTCGGCACCGTGCTCAGCCCCGGCCCGGCGGTGATCTACACCATAGGCAACACCCTGACCCGGGGGACCCGCCATGCCATCGCCGGCTTCATCGGGGTGGCGGTGGGGATCCTGCTGGTGGCGACCCTGGCCTCGCTGGCGGTGCTCTGGTTTACCCACTGGCTGGCCGCGGGCCAGCAGATCCTCACCCTGGGGGGCGCCCTCTACCTGCTCTATCTCGGGATAAACTCCTGGCGCCAGCGCGCGGTGAGCCCGCTGGTGAGCACGACGAGCGATCGGGACTGCGGTCGCAGCTTCCTCAAGGGGGCGCTCATCAGCCTGCTCAATCCCAAGGCGATCATCTTCTTCACCAGCCTGTTTCCCCAGTTCATCGACTTTCGCCAGGGGGCGCTTGGCCAGTGCATGCTGCTGGCGCTGACCTTCAGCGCCGTGGTGCTGGTGGTGCACGGTGGCTACTGCCTGGTGTTTCGCTGGGTGGGGTTGCAGGGCTATGGCGAGCGCTTCGCCAGAGGGATCAACCGGATGTCGGCGCTGATGTTTACCGGCTTTGCCCTGTTGCTGCTGATCAGGGCGATCGGCTAAGAGGAAAAGGAGGGCAGGAGGGAGACCCTGCTACCGAGAGATTACGGGATGACGCTGGGTGCCGGCGTCATCCCGTGCTTGCATCAGAGCCTGAACAACGGCCGCAGGCGAATGCCGATCAGGCTGCCGCCGAGGGCCATCAGCATCCAGACCCAGCCGTGCAGGCTGCCGGACGCGGTGCCATCGAAGAAGCCGCCGAGGTTGCAGGCGCTGTACATGGCCCCCATCCCCATCAGCAGGCCGCCGATGATGGATGCCAGGCTGTTGCCGAGCCGCATCGGGGCGAAGTTGCCGCCACCGCTGATGCAGCGCGCGAGCATGGCCCCCAGGATCCCCAGCCAGAACATGCCGACCATGGGGTTGATGAACAGCGGCTGGGCCAGCTTGGGGTTGCCCTCGAACAGGCCGAACACAGAGGCGCCGCGCAGCGCCATGTCATAGACGGCGCCGGTGATGGTCCAGGCCGAGCCGTGCAGGGCGACCACGGCGGAGTTGAGCAGGGCGATGAGGATGCCGCCGGTCAGCACGGTGAAGCGGCCATCGCGCCAGAACAGATTGCCACCGCTGAAGATCGGCTTGAGCTCACCGGTGCGCTTCAGTTCACTCCTGCGAAACAGCGCGAAGAGTACGGCAACCAGCGCCAGGTTGAGCAGCATGCCGCTCCAGATATTGCCGGTCAGATCCTTGGCCAATACCACCTGGCTGGAGAAGGTGGCGTCCAGGGTGGGCCGGAACTGGTTGCTGATCAGGGTGCCGATGCCGTAGCAGACCAGCACCAGCCAGAAGCGGGGCTGCCCCTCGCCGCAGCAGTAGAGGGTACCGGTGGCGCACACCCCCGCCAGCTGCATGCCGATGCCGAACAGGAAGGCGCCGACGATGAAGGGCACGCCGATGGCCATGACGTTACCCACCATGGCATCGCCAAACAGGGCGTGAGTGAAGGAGAGGAAGCAGGTGAACAGCAGAATTTCGATGGCGATGGTAAGCAGGTGAATCCGCACATAGTAGCTGTTGCGCTTGGTCAGCATCTCGCGCCAACCGAACACGATGCCGAAGCGGCTGAAGGAGAGGGTGAAGCCGAAGCCGAATCCGATGAGGGCCATCAGGGCCCATTTCATGCCGAAGTTGCTGCCGAGCCAGAACAAAGCTCCCCCCGCGAGTGCCACGATGGGGAGCGACCATTGTCGAGTCATGCCGATACGTCCATAACGTTATTGTGGTGAAGGCGTGCATCCTAATCCCACAATGAGTCCGGCACCAGCCCGCTCAGGGCAATATCGCGGTCAGGGCCTCAGATATAGGCGCTCGCCTCGACGGCCAACTCGGCCAGGATGGAGAGGCTAACGGCACCGAACAGCAGGCCGGTGACCAGGTTGAGGGGGCGCTGCACCCGGCCGAGCAGGTGCTGGGCCCGTGCGGTGGAGAGGCTCCAGGCCAGCAGCCCGAACCAGGCCAGGGAGAGCAGGAACAGCTCCAGGATCAGCAGGCCACGGGTCAGGCCGTCCACCTGGGGTGTCACCATGGCCGCCAGCAATCCCATGAAGAACAGCAGTGCCTTGGGATTGAGCAGATTGGTGGCCAGCCCGCTCTTGATGCCCTTGCGCCAGCCCTGGCGCTCTCCGCCCGCCTTGAAAGCTTGCCCCGCAGCGCCCTGCCAGGCGCCCTTGAGTGCCCCCCAACCGAGCCAGCCCAGATAGAGGGCGCCCACTATCTTCACCACCATGAACAGCCAGGGTTGGCTCGCGATCAGCAGGCTGATGCCGGTGAGGCTTAAAGTCGCGTGCAACAAGATGGCGAGCGCGATGCCGAGCGCCGCCCCGAGGGCCGTGGGGCGATGCAGGCTGGTGCGCAGGATCAGCGCGAAGTCGGGGCCCGGGCTTGCCAGGGCGATCAGATGGATGAGACCTATGGTCAGGAACAGGCTGGTGAACATGAGATACCTCGATGACAAGATGAGGTTGCAGCATGAGGGATAGAGGCGGGGGTTGGCTTGTAAAAGATTGCACCCCGGGTTGTCCATGTTCGGCTGCACTAGCCTGTCAGAGATAGCACCTTGTCGCAGTGTTTGGTGTTGCTTTATTTGTTTTTGTTGGAGTTTTATATCGTAAAATGGTCGGCGCATGGTGTGAAAACTATGAGCGATGGCTAGCTGTCAGCCGGGTCGACGGGGGAAGGGCAGTATCTGCTGGTGGTCATCGGCGGGGCTGATGTCTCTAAGGCCGCATCTGCTGACGGTAATCCGCCGGTGTGAGACCGAAGGCTTGGCGAAAGCCGTGGTGGAAGTGGCTCTGATCGAAGAAGCCGACCGCGAGGGCCACCTCGCTCACCGGCAGGCCGCGGGCGAGCAGGAGCTTGCCGCGTTCGAGACGCAGCCGCTTGAGCCAGGCGTAGGGGGTCATACCGGTCTTCTTCTTGAACTGGCGCAGGAAGGCGAAGCGATCCAGCCCGAACAGGGCGGCGAGATCCTCCAGGCTGTGGTGCCCGTCCAGCTGTCCCAGCAGGTAGTCGCGCAGGAACCTGATCTGGGGATCCGCCAGGGCATGGCGCTCCGGTGCCAGGTGCAGCAGCTCGCCGAGCAGGGCCAAGAGCTGGCTCTCCGCCAGCAGAGCGTCGGGCTCGGGCTGATCCAGATACATGTGCAGCCGGGCGAAGCCCTGATAGAGATCGGGGCGGCTCTGCAACCCCCTGTCGAAGAAGGGCTCTGGCTTGTCTGGCAGCCAGCGGGCCAGCTGCTCGGGGGCTATGGCGAACACCCGCACCTCATACCCTTCAGGCAGCAGGCTGAGGCCGTCGTGCATCTCGTCCGGGTTGACGGTGGAGAGCTGGCCGCGCACCAGGTTGTGGCTGCTGCCCTTGTGAATGAACTTCTGGCCGCCCTGCTGCACCAGACCTATGTGGTAGTCCAGGTGCACGTGGCGGCCATAGCTGAACTCCCTGTGATGGGAGTGAGAGAGTTCAACCCCCGGCAGCAGCCGGGGTTGCCAGTAATGGATGTGGGATGGGGGGACGCTCATGGCCTATAGATACCCCAAATTCCGGTTCCTGGCTTGTAGATTATTGCGCCGCCTCAGGCCGCACCCTGGCGTCGTTTACCGCTGCGCAGCCCGTCCAGGGTGAACAGCACCAGGGCACTCCAGATGCAGCCGAAGGTGATCATCTTGTCCAGCGCCAGCGCCTCGCCGTACAGGGTCACCGCCAGGATGAACATCAGGCTGGGGCCTATGTACTGGAAGAAGCCCAGGGTGGAGAGCTTGAGACGGGTGGCGGCTGCGGTGAAGCAGAGCAGAGGCGCCGTGGTGACGGCCCCGGCGGCGATCAGCAGCAGGTTGAGGTGCCAGTCATTTTGCGTCAGATGGCTGGTGGGACTGTCGGCGAAGCCCCACAGATAGATGGCCGCCGGCGGCAGCATGATCAGGGTCTCGATCAGCAGGCCGGTGAGGGCATCGAGGGCCAGCTTCTTGCGGATGAGGCCATAGATGGCGAAGCTCGAGGCCAGCACCAGCGCTATCCAGGGCAGGGAGCCGAAGGCGATGAGCTGGACCGCGACGCCGACCACTGCCAGCCCCACCGCCCACCATTGCAGGCGGCGCAGCTGCTCACTCAGGAACAGCATGCCGAGCAGCACGTTGAACAGCGGGTTGATGTAGTAGCCGAGGCTGGCATCCAGCATGTGGCCGTTGTTGATGGCCCAGATGAAAAGCAGCCAGTTGCCGCCGACGGTGACCGAGGTGAAGGCCAGGGTGAGCAGCACCTTGGGCTGGCGCAGGATCGCCTGCACCTTGTGCCACTGGCGGGCGAGCAGGGTCATCACCATCAGCAGGGCGCAGGACCAGATCATGCGGTGGGTCAGGATCTCGGCGGCCGGCACGGCGGAGATGGTCTTGAAGTAGATGGGGGCCAGACCCCAAAGGGTATAGGCGCACAGGGCATAGATGACGCCCTGGCGCTGGACTTGTTGTTGCATGCGGAAACCTTCACTGGAGAGCGGATGTTGGAAAACATCGCAAAAAGTCAGTGTAGCGATCCTTTTGGGGGGAAAGAAGTCAATAAATGGGTCGGAGGGGATTTTTACGGCAGGACCGGGTCAGCGACCACCGCCACGGCGGATCTTCTCCACGTCCATCAGCAGCCACAACATCAGGGCGATGGCGGAGATCCAGGGGCCCCAGGTCACGTAGGCTTCACCCTGGCCCAACATGAAGAACAGCAGCGGCAGACCCACCACCAGAAACAGTACACTCGCCAGGAAGAACAACATTTTTATCTTTATATTTAAGGGCTTGTCTATTTGACGATTATATCGATTGAGGCCGGTGATGAAAGGGTAAAAATGAAAAAGGGGGATTTCTCCCCCTAGTCACGCTGATATGGTCATATCTGGCGTTATTCGAGCTGGATCCAGGTACTTTTCAGCTCGGTGTACTTCTCCAGCGCGTGCAGGGACTTGTCACGTCCGTTGCCGGACTGCTTGAAGCCGCCGAACGGCATCGTCATGTCACCGCCGTCCCAGTTGTTGACGAACACGGTGCCGGCACGCAGGGCGCGCGAGCCCTTGACTGCCTTGTTCAAGTCCGCGGTCCAGATGGCGGCCGCCAGGCCGTAGTCGGTGTCGTTACCGAGGGCGATGGCGTCTTCAAGCGTGTCGAAGCCGGTCACCGCCAGCACGGGGCCGAAGATCTCCTCGCGGAAGATGCGCATCTGCGGCGTCACCTCGTCAAAGATGGTGGGCTCGATATAGAAGCCGCCGCTCTCTGTGTGGGTGCGCTTGCCCCCCAGCAGCAGTCTGGCGCCCTCCTGCTGGCCGATGGCGATGTAGTTCAACACCTGCTCCATCTGGATGCCGTCCACCATGGCGCCGATACGGGTGGCGGGATCCAGCGGGTTGGCGGCGATCCATTCGCGGGCATGGGCCAGCAGCCGCGCCATGAACTGCGGCTTGATGCTGTTTTGCACCAGCAGGCGGGAGGCGGCGGTGCACACCTCGCCCTGGTTGTAGAAGATGGCGCCCACGGCGCTCTTGGCGGCGGCGTCCAGATCCGGCGCATCCGCCAGCACTATGTTGGGGCTCTTGCCGCCGCACTCCATGAAGGCGCGCTTGAGGTTGGATTTGCCGGAGCACTGCACCAGATGCTTGCCGATCTTGGTGGAGCCGGTAAAGGTGATGCAGTCCACGTCCATGTGCATGGCCAGCGCCTCACCGACCGTGTGGCCAAAGCCCGGCAGCACGTTGAAGACGCCGTCGGGGATGCCCGCTTCTTTCGCGATACCGGCGATGCGCAAGGCGGTGAGGGGGGATTTTTCGGACGGCTTGAGGATGACGGAGTTGCCGGTGGCGAGCGCCGGGCCCAGCTTCCAGCAGGCCATCACCAGCGGGAAGTTCCAGGGCACGATGGCGGCGACGACGCCGAGCGCCTCACGGGTCACCAGCGCCAGGGCGGACTCTTCCACCGGGGCGACCTGGTCGTAGATCTTGTCGATAGCCTCGGCGTTCCAGGCGATGCAGTTGGCGGCGGCCGGGGCGTCGTAGCCCATGGCGTCACCGATGGGCTTGCCCATGTCCAGCGACTCCAGCAGCGCCAGCTCCACCTTGTTGAGACGCATCAGCTCGGCGAAGCGCTGCATGATGAGCTTGCGCTGTTTCGGGGCCAGCCCGCTCCAGCGCTTGTCGTCGAAGGCGGCGCGGGCAGCCTTCACCGCCAACTCGGCATCGGCGGCATCGCAGGAGGCGACCTTGGTCAGCAGCTGGCCGTTGGCCGGGTTGATGCAGTCGAAGGTGGCGCCGTTCACGGCGTCCCGGTAGTTGCCGTCGATAAAGGCTTGCGAGGGCAGGGTCAGATGGGAGGCCTTGTGTTGCCACTGGGCCAGGGTCAGGTCACTCATGTTCACTCCTTGAACCGGCAAAGACAGTCTCTGTGTATCAATATGCTAAACATGTCGCCGCTTGTAAATCATATGTGAACAACTTTATTAAACATTCGCCCTCGTCAGGCAGGGGAGACTGAGGAGGGCGTTAGTCGGGATCGGCCGGGTTTTAGAGGGTCTGACCGCCGTTGCCGGCGGCCAGAAGCAGGGAGAGCATTCGCCGGGATCGGGCCGGTTTCAGTGAGTCTGACTGCCGTTGCCGAGGGTCAGACGTTGGGGGGATATTAGCCAGGATCGGCCCGATTTCAGTGGGTCTGACCGTCGTTGCCGGCGGTCAGACGCTGGCGGGGCGTTAGCCGGGATCGGACAGGCTCCCGTGCGTCCGACCATGGGCGCTGTCGGTTAGAAGCTGGCGGGGGTATTGGCGGAGATCAGCACGCACTCCTGCTCGCCCAGGTTGCGGAAACGGTGCGGGGTGCGGCTGTCGAAGTAGTAACCATCTCCCGGTGCCAGCAGGTGGACCTGCTCGCCGACGGTGACCTCGACCTGGCCCTGGATGACGATGCCGCACTCTTCCCCCTCGTGGCTCAGCATGTCGTCGCCGGTGTCGGCGCCGGGGGGAAGGATCTCCTGCATCATGCCGATGGCACGGTTGGCACGGCTGTGACCCACCAGCCGATAGCTGATGGGGTGGGTGCCGAGATCCGGCATGTCGTCCGCACGGAAGATCACCTCGGAATCCATCTCCGTCTCATCGGTGAAGAAGCTGGCGAGCGACATGGGAATGCCTTCCAGCACCTTGCGCAGTGAGGCCACGGAGGGGCTCACCTGATTCTTTTCGATCTGGGAGATAAAGCCGTTGGTCACACCCGAGCGCTTGGCCAGCTCGCGCTGGGAGAGGGCTGCCTTGGTGCGAACCGCCTTGAGGCGGTGACCGATATCCATCGATAGACACTCCTTGACTGTTTACTATTATTAAAATTGTGTTAAATATCTTATACCACCCCGAGGGGGTGACACCAAGCAGGGCGATAAAGAGCCCTTTTTTATGGATTCTAGTGTTTAATTTAATAGGCACTAGCCAAGCGTTACTAAACGCCTTAAGGATGAGGTGACCATGAAACCGATTAGCGACATCAATACCCCTTCCGACATGTCCGCCTTCTGGATGCCCTTCACCGCCAACCAGCAGTTCAAGGCGGCGCCGCGGATCCTGAAGTCGGCAGAGGGGATGTATTATCACTCAGAGGATGGCCGCAAGATACTGGATGGCACCGCCGGACTCTGGTGTTGCAACGCGGGTCATGGTCGGCGCGAGATCGCCGAGGCGGTCTCCCAGCAGATTTCCCATCTCGACTTCGCTCCAACGTTCCAGATGGGCCACCCTCTGCCGTTCGAGCTGGCCAACCGGCTGGTGGAGATTGCCCCCAAGGGCTTCGGCCACGTCTTCTATACCAACTCGGGCTCAGAGGCTGTGGACACGGCGCTGAAGATGGCGCTGGCCTGGCAGCGGGCACGGGGGCAGGGCACCCGCACCCGCCTCATCGGCCGTGAGCGCGGCTACCACGGGGTCGGCTTCGGCGGCATCTCGGTCGGCGGCATCCCCGGCAACCGCAAGTGGTTCGGCTCTTTGCTCGGCGGGGTGGATCATCTGCCCCACACCCTGAATATCGCCAAAAATGCTTTCACCCGAGGCCTGCCAGCAGAAGACACTACCTTGGCCGACGAACTCGAGAAGATCGTCTTCCTGCATGACGCCAGCAACATAGCGGCCGTCATCGTCGAACCCATCGCCGGCAGCACCGGCGTCATCATGCCGCCCAAGGGTTACCTCAAGCGGCTGCGGGAGATCTGCACCAAACACGGCATCCTGCTGATCTTCGACGAGGTCATCACCGGCTTCGGCCGCCTCGGTGCCCCCTTCGCCGCCCAGGAGTTTGACGTCATGCCCGACATGATCACCTGCGCCAAGGGGCTCACCAACGGGGCCATCCCCATGGGGGCCGTGCTGGTGCGCGATAGCATCTATGACGACATGATGGCCGCGGGCAAGGGCGCCATCGAACTGTTCCACGGTTACACCTATTCCGGCCACCCGGTGGCCGCCGCCGCAGGGCTCGCGACCCTCGAAATCTACCGGAGCGAAAACCTGCTGAGCCGCGCCGCCGATCTGGCGGGCTACTGGGAGGAGGCCGCCCATTCCCTCAAGGGCTGCAAGCATGTGAAAGACGTGCGCAACTACGGCCTGGTGGCGGGCATAGAGCTGGAATCCCTGCCGGATGCGCCGGGCAAGCGCGCCTACGAGGTGTTCGTGCGCTGCTTCGAGAAGGGGGCCCTGATCCGGGTCACCGGCGACATCATCGCCCTGTCGCCACCCCTCATCATAGAGCGCAGCCAGATCGACGATCTCTTCACCCTGCTGCAGGATGTGTTGCAGACGCAGGAGTGACCCTTTCATTGGATTGCAGGGGGCCCGCCGAGCGGGCGCCCTCTTCCCGTGCCTGACGCCAATGGCCGCGCACGGGAGCGACCAGCATTACCCATCACGGAGGATATATGACATACAGGGTTAACAACTTCATCGACGGCCAGCTGCAAGAGAGTCGTGGCGAGCGCTTCGGCGCCATCTTCAATCCGGCCACCGGCCAGCAGCAGGGCTCGGTGGCGCTCAGCACCGCCGCCGAGTGTGCCGAGGCCATCGCCAGCGCGGAGCGCGCCTTCGCGGACTGGTCCCAGACCCCGCCGCTGGTGCGGGCACGGGTGATGTTCCGCTTCAAGGAGCTGATGGAGCAGTACAGGGATGAGCTGGCCAGGCTCATCAGCCGCGAGCACGGCAAGGTGTTCTCCGACGCCCAGGGTGAACTGACCCGGGGGCTGGAGGTGGTGGAGTTTGCCTGCGGCATCCCCCATCTGCTCAAGGGGGAGCACTCCCTCAACGTGGGCCGGGGGGTCGACAGCCACTCCATGATGCAACCCGTCGGGGTCTGCGCCGGCATCACGCCGTTCAACTTCCCGGCCATGGTGCCGCTGTGGATGTTCCCGGTGGCGCTGGCCTGCGGCAATACCTTCATCCTCAAGCCGTCCGAGAAGGATCCGTCACTGGCCCTGCGCATGGCCGAGCTGCTCAAGCAGGCGGGCCTGCCGGACGGGGTGCTCAATGTGGTCAACGGTGACAAGGAAGTGGTGGATGTGCTGCTGACCGATCCGCGGGTCGGCGCTGTCTCCTTCGTCGGCTCCACCCCCATAGCCCAGTACATCTATGCCACCGCCTCGGCCCACGGCAAGCGGGTGCAGGCCCTGGGCGGTGCCAAGAACCACATGCTGGTGATGCCGGACGCAGATCTCGATCAGGCGGTCTTCGCCCTGATGGGGGCGGCTTATGGCGCGGCCGGCGAACGCTGCATGGCGATCTCGGTGGCCCTGGTGGTGGGTGATGCCACCGCCGATGCCCTGGTCGGGAAGCTGGCGCCGCTGGTGGAGAAACTGCGGGTCGGACCCGGTCTTGGCCCTAGCCCGGAGAACGAGATGGGGCCGCTCATCAGCCGCGAGCACCTGGCCAAGGTGCGTGGCTACGTGGATCAGGGGGTAGCAGAGGGTGCCAGTCTGGTGGTGGATGGTCGCGGTGTCAGCCACGGTGAGGGTTACTTCATCGGTGGCAGTCTGTTCGACCGGGTCGGCCCCGAGATGCGCATCTACCGGGAGGAGATCTTCGGCCCCGTGCTCGCCATAGTGCGGGCGCCGGACTACGAGACGGCCCTGCGCCTCATCAACGAACACGAGTACGGCAACGGTACCGCCATCTTTACTTGTGACGGCGACACCGCAAGGGACTTCACCACGCGGGTGCAGGTCGGTATGGTAGGGGTGAACGTACCCATCCCGGTGCCCATGGCGTTTCACAGTTTCGGTGGCTGGAAGCGGTCCATCTTCGGGCCGCTCAACATGCACGGGCCGGACGGGGTGCGTTTCTACACCCGGATGAAGACGGTGACAGCCCGCTGGCCCCAGAGCCTGCGCGCCGGCGCCGAGTTCTCCATGCCGACCATGAAATGACAACCATGCAGTAGTTAGCCCAGGCATGGCCCGGCGGAGGGATCCGCCGGAGTGCCCCGCTATCCCTGTGAAGGAGTGACAGATGCGACTGGGAATTCTCGATTGTGACCGGCTGGATCCCGATTTGGTGGGAAGTTTTGGCCCCGTTTACTCCGAGATGTTTATCAAGGGCTTCCGGGCGCTGGCGCCGGCGCTCGAATACCGGGTCTGGTCGGCGCTCGATGGCGAGCTGCCGGCCGATCTGAATGAGTGCGATGCCTGGCTCATCACAGGATCGCGCCACGATGCCTACAGCGATCTGCCCTGGATCCTGGCGCTGCGGGACTGGATCCGCCAGGCCCACGACGCCAACGTCAAGCTGGCCGGGGTCTGTTTCGGCCATCAGGTGATCGCCCAGGCGCTGGGGGGGGAGGTGATGAAGTCCACCAAGGGCTGGGGGCTCGGCGTCTCGGTGCACCCCATGCAGGCGGCGAAACCCTGGATGCAGCCGGAGCTGGAGACCATCCGGATCCTGGCCAGCCACCAGGATCAGGTGGAGCAGCTGCCGCCGGGGGCGACCCTGCTGGCGGGCAACGATTTCTGTCCCAACTTCATGTTTCTGCAGGGGGATCACATAGTGGCCATTCAGGGCCATCCGGAATTTTCGGTGGAGTACAACCGGGCGTTGATCGAGCGACGCCGGGACAGGCTGCCCGACGAGCATTACCAGAGCAGCCTCTCCTCCCTCGAGGGGGAGGTGGACTCGGCCACCATGATGCAGTGGTTGTTGCAGTTCCTCGGCATACTGCCGGTCGGGCCCGCATTGCGCTGAACCCCGTTTGTCATATCACCGCGGCAGATGCTAGATTTTGTAGCAAAATGAAGGATCAAGCGGTGATATGCCAAGTTCGGATGATACACTGGCCGCCATTTGTGGCGGCCTTGTCCATCTGATGACAGCCGCGCCAGCCAGTGAGGATGCAACCTTGAAACTACAGCAGTTGAAGTATCTGATCGCGGTGCGGGACCACAATCTCAACGTGTCCGTCGCCTCCGATGCGCTCTACACCAGCCAGCCTGGGGTGAGCAAGCAGATCGGCTTGCTGGAGAGCGAGCTGGGGGTGCGCATCTTCGAGCGGCGTGGCAAACACCTGCATCGCATCACCCCGGTGGGGGAAGAGATCATCAGGTGCGCCGAGGCCATGCTCAACATCGAGGGCAAGATCAAGGCCATCTCCCGCGAGTATCTGGATCCGACCGTGGGCACGCTCAACATCCACACCACTCACACCATAGCGCGCTACCTGCTGCCCAAAAGCGTCACCTATTTCACCAAGAAGTACCCCAAGATCTCGTTCCACCTGCATCCCGTGATGTCGGCGACCAAGGAGCAGATCAGCAAGGGGTATTCGGATTTCTCCATCGTGGCCCACGAGATCGGCTTCGACAAGGAGCTGATCGCGCTGCCCGCCTACCTCTGGACCCTGTCCCTGGTGGTGCCGCAGGATCACCCCCTGGCCAAGGTGAAGAAGCCGAGCCTGGAGCAGCTCTGCCAGTATCCCATCCTCAGCTACGAGAGTGGCGCCACCGGGCGTCAGGTACAGGATCGGGTGTTCCAGGCGGCCGGCCTCAGCCCGAACTACTACATGACGGTGATGGATGCCGGCGTCATCAAGCGCTACGTGGAGCTGGGTTTTGGCATTGGCATCATCTCGTCCCTGGTGGCCAATGACCATGATGCCCCCGGCTTGGTGGCCATCAATCTGGAATACCTGTTCGAGCCTTGCCCCGCCCAGCTCTGCTTCAGCAAGAGCATCTTGTTGCAGAACTACATGTATGACTTCATCAGCTCCTTCTCCCCCCATCTCACCAAGGAGATGATCCAGAATGTGATGCAGCAGCCGACCCAGGCGCGCATCGAGGAGCTGCTGGCCGGGGTGGAACTGCCGGTCTATTGATTTCTCTCCCGTCATTTCCCCTGATGACACCGCTATCTTGGGCCCCGCCGGGCCCTTCCCGTTTCGGAGGTTCCCATGTCCCGCATCCTGCTGCTTGCCAATCTCAACTGCGATCACGTGCTCTCCCTGGCCGAACCACTGGTGGCGGGGGCACGGCTGCAGTATGTGGATCAGGGGCGCCGGCTCGGGGGCGGCGCCGCCAATAGTGGCATAGGGCTGGTGTGGGCGGGACACGAGGTGCGCATCGCCTCGCGGGTCGGGCTGGACGAGACCGGCGACTGGCTGCTGGAGCAGGCGGCTGGCCACGGCCTGAACTGTGCCCATGTGGAGCGCTTCGGTGGCGAGACCGGCGAGCTGCTGATCCTGGTGGACTCCACCGGCGAGCGCACCATACTGCGGCGCCCGCGCCGTCCCGATCTGCCCGGCGACCTGCCGACGGAAGGGGTGGATTGCCTCTACGTCAACTACCCCGGCACCGCCATCATCGGCTACATGCGTCAGATGCTCGGCAAGAGCTTCGTGGTGGCCCAGTACCCCAAGGGCGGTCAGGCCCGTCGCCCCTGCCACGTGCTGGTGGCCTCCCGCTCGGATCTCGCCGAGGTGAGCGATCCCTGGCTGCACGCCCGCCAGTTGGCGGGGGATCAGCTGGAGTGGCTGGTACTGACCGAGGGCAAGGCGGGGGCCGTGGCCATCCACGGCGAGGAGCAGATCCGGGTGGCCGCGAGACCCGTGTCCGTGGTGGATACCACGGGGGCGGGGGATGCCTTCGCCGGCGGCCTCATCCACGGCCTGGCGTGTGGCATGGCGATCGGGGATGCCCTGCAGTGCGCGGTGGACTGGGGCGCCTTCGCGGTGGCCTCCGAGAGCTCCATCCCCTCCCAGGCGCTGAAAAACTGGTTGAAGCAGCCTCACTGAGGCGCCTCGACCGGCCCGTCTCTACCCGGTTCGGGCCAGACTGGCTGGCGGTAGTTCGCCGCCAGAAATGGCCCAAACCTCCCCTCGAGCCGGCAAGTTTGCGATCAATCAAAGAAAGTGTCGATTTATGTACATCTTCGTCGACACCCGTCCGGGCTGCTCTTAACCTTGTCACTCCACGACTCGGCTGAAGAAGCGGATCCTGTGCCGGCGCACCTGTCATCTCACCTCTTGGCCACCGGTTGTCGTCCTGATTTCTGGCTTGTAGTAAGAGGCAAGTGCGACCATGCAACTGACACGATTTACCGACTACGCCCTGCGTACCCTGACGTTTCTGGCGATCCAGCCAGGTGATCGCTTGTCGACCATCACAGAGGTGGCCGACACCTTCGCCATCTCCCGCAACCACGTGGTCAAGATAGTGCATCAGCTCGGCATCAAGGGTTACATCGAGACGGTACGTGGCAAGCATGGCGGCATCCGCCTCGGCCGTTCAGCCGTCTCCATCAACCTGCGGGACGTGGTGATGGACATGGAGAACGTGCTCTGCCCGGTGGACTGCAAGCGTGAGAACTGCCGCCTGTCCGGTGGCTGCCGCATTCAGGGCATTCTGCGCCGCGCCATGAACGCCTTCCTCGAGGTGCTGGGGGAGTACACCCTGGCGGATGCGGTGCGAGATCCGACCCGACTCTGCCACCTGCTGGGCATAGAGCAGGATAATATCCTGGTGATGTCCTGAGGGACGGCCAGATCATCAGGGGCCTGCGGGCCCCTTTGTGTTTTCCGGGAGGGGTGATGCCCTTGCCGGGAGCAGGGGTCGAGACGCGGGATCTCAGTGCTGGGGGATCAGGGTGATGGCGCCGTGCAGGCAGGCGAGGCCGCAGGCGCCGCAGCCATCGCAGGCCGCCATGTTGATGCTCACCCCGTCGCTGCTGGCCTTGATCGCCTGCTGGGGACAGGCGTCCTCGCACAACAGGCAGTAGAAACCCTGGCGGGACTGGCAGCTCGCCTCGATCCTGACCCGGGTCTGTACCTGGCGACCGAGGCGCAGATCCAGCGCCCCCGTGGGGCAGGCTCTGGCGCAGCTGCCGCAGTAGCTGCACTGGCCACAGGCGAGATCCAATACCGGGGTGCCGGCGATGGGGGTGTCGTCGTATTCTGGCTGATCGGCTGGTTTGAGCAGGCCGTTGGGGCAGGCTTTGAAGCAGTCACCGCAGCGGCTGCACAAGGAGAGGAATTGGGATTCCTCGATGGCCCAGGGTGGGCGTGCCTCATGACAAACCACGGCCGGTTGGCCGGGCTCTCCCAGTGCGTTCATCAACCAGCGACAGAAAAAATGCGTCATGCCTACCCCGAGTACCTAATAGGGGTTAATTTTAGCCAGTTTTACGTCGGCAAGCCAGAGAATAGCGTGGCGCAGGATCGCAAGCCGGGTTGCCCTTGTGTAAGCTAGGCAGGTCTTTTTGCGTGGCTGAACATACACATGTGGTTATTTCTCTGGCGTGCCTCCCTGCTCTACGTCTTCCCGCTGCTGATGTGGGCCTACTGCGACATCAAGGATATCGAGTTCGCCGAGCTCGACACCGGGGTCAACAGCCACAAGTGGGTGGTGCTGGCCGCCTACCTTCTCTATGTCCTGCTCTGGCTGCTGCTCAACCGCTATCTCGAACTCTTCCTGCGTCAGCGGGGCCGTCGATGATCGGGTTGTCTGCTCTGGCCAATGTCCAGCCACGACCGCTGCTTGGCCGTTATATCGGACCCTTCCTGCGCCAACGGGGCCGTCGATGATCGGGTTGTCTGCTCTGGCCAATGTCCAGCCACGACCGCTGCTTGGCCGTTATGTCGAACTCTTCCTGCGCCAGCGGAGTCGCCGATGATCGCGATGAGCGCCTGGCTGCCAGCGTTGCTGGCGGGGCTGCTTGCCCTGGGACTTGGCTGGCTGGTGGGGCGCCGCGCCGCCCGTGAAGAGACCCTGCTCACCGAGGAGCGTTATCAGGCGCTGCAGGACCGATTCGACGAGCTGCAGGACGAGAAGATGCTGGGCCAACAGAAGCTGGAGCAGCAGCAGACCCTGCTGCTCAAGCTCACCGCCCGCCTCAAGGATGCCGAAGCCACCCTGCGCAGCGAGCGCCTCGCCAGCGCCGAGAAGCTGCAACTGCAGCAGCAGTCCGAGGCTCGCCTCAGCCTGCAGTTCGAAAACCTCGCCAACCGTATCTTCGAGCAAAACGCCGGTAACTTCCGCGACTTGAACCAGAACAGCCTGGATCTGTTGCTGACCCCGCTCAAGGAGCAGCTGGAGGGCTTCCGCCGCCAGGTGGGGGAGACCCACGCCCAGGAGACGGCCCAGCGCCACAGCCTGAAGTTCGAGCTGGAGCGCCTCGCCGAGCTCAATGCCCGCATGACCGAGGAGGCGGCGGCGCTCACCCGCGCCCTCAAGGGCGACAGCAAACAGCAGGGCAACTGGGGGGAGGTGGTGCTGGCTCGGATCCTGTCCGAGTGCGGCCTGCGGGAGGGCCACGAGTACCACACCCAGGTCAACATCGAGGTGGAGAAGAACAAGCGATACCAGCCGGACGTGATCGTCCACCTGCCCCAGGAAAAGGACATCATCATCGATGCCAAGGTGTCCCTGACCGCGTACGAGCGCTGGTACAACAGCGACGACGCGCTGGAGAAGGCGGTGGCGCTCAAGGAGCACGTTGCCTCGGTGCGTAACCACATCCGCGAGCTGGGCCGCAAGGATTACCAGCAACTGCCCGGGGTGCGCACCCTGGACTATGTGCTGATGTTCGTGGCGGTGGAGCCGGCCTTCCTGACCGCGCTGGAAGCGGACCCCTCCCTGGTGCGCTACGGGCTGGATCACAACATCCTGCTGGTCAGCCCCACCAACCTGATGGTGGCGCTGCGCACCATAGAAAACCTGTGGCGCTACGAGCGCCAGAACCAGAACTCACGTCAGATCGCCGAGCGGGCCGGGCGGCTGTACGAGAAGCTGCGGCTGTTCGTGGAGGAGATGCAGCAGATGGGGGGCAGCCTGCACAAGGCGCAGGAGAGCTACGACAAGGCGATGGGTCGGCTGGTCAATGGCCGTGGCAACCTGATCGCCCAGGCCGAGCGTTTCCGCGAGCTGGGGGTGGAGGTGACCAAGCCGCTGCCGGAGCCCCTGATCAACCGCGCGCTGGAGCGGGAAGACACCACCGAGTAGCGCCGGATCTTGCAGTTCACTCCATGAAGAAGGGCAGCCCGTGGGCTGCCCTTCTTGTTATCGTCCTGAACGCCATAGTGCGAATATGCTTCGCTATTCGAACCTGCGAATACTATGGGCTCCACAGGTTTGATTAGCCGCAGTGGCTACTGCCGCCAGAAAGAGGGGAAGAAGATCACCGCCACCGTCAAGATCTCGAGCCGGCCCAGCAGCATGCCAAACGACAATATCCACTTGGCCGAGTCAGGCAGGCTGGCGAAGTTGGTGCTGGGACCGATGACAGGTCCCATGCCGGGACCCACGTTCGCCACCGCCGTGATGGAGCCGGAGATGGCGGTCAGGGGATCTAGGCCGATGGCGGCGAGCAGGGCGGCGATAAACAGAATGATGGCGAAGTAGGCCAGCACGAAGGAGATCAGGGAGCGGATGATGGCGTCGTTGACCGGACGGCCGTTGTACTTCTGCGGGAACACGGCGGAGGGATGCATCAGCTGGCGCATCTGCTTCCTGAACAGGGAGAAGGCTACCTGCACCCGAAAGATCTTGAGGCCCCCGGCGGTGGAGCCGGAGCAGGCGCCGAGCGCCAGCAAGATGATGAAGATGATGCTGGTGAGCGGTCCCCAGGTGCCGAAGTCACCGAGGCCGAAGCCGGTGGTGGTGAGCACCGAGACGATGTTGAAGCTGCTGATGCGCAGGGCATCCATGAAGCCGTAGATGTCCCTGACCCAGAGATAGAAGGTGACGATGACGGTGACCCAGACCACCAGCCAGAAGAAGCCCTGCACCTGGGCATCCTTGAGCAGGCTGTTGTCGCGCCGGTTCAGGCTCTGGATGTAGAGCAGGAAGGGCAGGCCGCCGAGGAACATGAAGAGGGTGCCAATCCAGTGCGCCGCGTTGGAGAAGTGGGACATGGACTGATCCGAGGTGGAATACCCCCCGGTACTGAGGGTCGTCATGGAGTGGTTGACCGCCTCGAACAGCGTCATGCCGCTCACCCAGTAGGCGAGGAAGCAGAGCATGGAGAGCACCAGGTAGACCACCACTATGTTGTTGGCCACCGTCTTGGCGCGCGGCGCGCTCTTGTCGGACCAATCCGAGCTCTCGGTCTGGAACAGCTTCATGCCGCCGACGTTGAGGTAGGGCAGCACGGCCACCGCCATCACGATGAAGCCAACGCCCCCCAACCACTGCAGGATGGAGCGCCACAGCAGGATGCTGTGGGCCATGCCGTCCAGCCCGGACAGCACGGTGGAACCCGTGGTGGTGACCCCTGACATGGTCTCGAAGTAGGCGTCGGTGAAGTCGATGTGGTTGATGAAGAAGAACGGCAGGGCGCCGAAGATGCAAGCCACCACCCAGACCGAGGTGGTGAGCAGGAACATCTCCCGCACCCCGAGGTGAAATTCCGCTTTGCGCCCGTAGTGCAGGCAGAGCAGGGCGGCGCCGTGAGTGATCAGCACGGACTTGAGAAATTCGACGAAGCCCTCGGAACCGGTGAGCAGCGCCAGCAGGGTGGGCAGCCACATGAACAGGGCCAGCTTGGAGAGCACCAGCCCGAGGGTGAAGACGATGGGACGCAGCTTGATCATGCAAGATAACCGGGTCGTTGATTGAAAAAAGACCCGGACCTTCCCTCTGGGAAATGTCCGGGTCTGGATGTCGCAGCCTGTTGCATGGAGGGCTTACAGGAAGAAAGGACTGGGCTGGAACAGGCGTTCCACTTCCGGGATGTACTTCTTGTCCACCAGGAACATCACCACGTGGTCATCCTGCTGGATCTGGGTGCGATCGTGGGCGATCAGCACTTCGTCGCCGCGCACCACGGCGCCGATTGTGGTGCCCGGTGGCAGCTTGAGCTCGCCCACCGTCTTGCCCACCACCTTGGAGGTGTTCTCGTCACCGTGGGCGATGGCCTCGATGGCCTCCGCCGCACCGCGGCGCAGGCTGTAGACGTTGGCGATATCCGCCCGGCGCACGTGGGTCAGCAGGGCCGAGATGGTGGCCTGCTGGGGCGAGATGGCGATGTCGATGGAGCCGCCCTGCACCAGATCCACGTAGGCGCCGCGCTGGATCAGCACCATGGTCTTCTTGGCGCCCATCTTCTTGGCGAGCAGGGCCGACATGATGTTGGCCTCGTCCTCGTTGGTCACCGCGATGAAGACGTCGATCTGATCGATGTGCTCCTCCGCCAGCAGCTCCTGATCCGCCGCGTCGCCGCAGAAGACGATGGTGTTCTCCAGCAGCTCGGACAACTGCTCCGCGCGTTTCTGGTTGCGCTCGATGAGCTTGACGCTGTAGCGCTTCTCCAGCTGGCGGGCGAGGCCGGCACCTATGTTGCCGCCCCCGACGATCATGATGCGGCGATAGGGGCTCTCGAGCCGTTGCAGCTCCGACATCACGGCGCGGATGTGGCCGGCGGCGGCGACGAAGAACACCTCGTCATCCGCCTCTATGATGGTGGTGCCTTGCGGGCGGATGGAGCGGCCCTGACGGAAGATGGCCGCGACCCGGGTCTCGATGTTCGGCATGTGATCCCGCAGGGTGGAGAGCGCATTGCCCACCAGGGGGCCGCCGTAGTAGGCCTTGACCGCCACCAGACCCACCTTGCCGCCTGCAAAATCAACTACCTGCAGTGCGCCCGGATACTCGATGAGGCGACGCACATAGTCGGTCACCAGCTGTTCGGGGGCGATCAGGTGATCCACTGGCACGGATTCCGGCAGGAACAGCCGATCCCGCTCCACCAGATAGGCGGGGGAGCGGATCCGCGCCACCTTGTTCGGGGTGTTGAACAGGGAGTAGGCCACCTGGCAGGCGATCATGTTGGTCTCGTCGCTGTTGGTGACCGCGACCAGCATGTCCGCATCCTGGGCACCGGCTTCCCGCAGCACCCTGGGGTGGGCGCCGTGGCCGTTCACCACCCGCAGATCGAACTTGTCCTGCAATTCCCGCAGACGGTCGCTGTCGGTGTCGACTATGGTGATGTCGTTGTTCTCACCGGCGAGGTTCTCCGCCAGGGTGCCGCCGACCTGGCCCGCGCCAAGAATGATGATTTTCATAGGGAAATCTTGCTCAAGGTTGCTTCATTACGGGAGGGGACAGCCGGTGTGACGCCCAGAGTGATGATCTTCATCGGGAAACCTTGCTCAACATGGTTGCTTCGAAACGAGGGCGCCCAATCCGACGCCCTGACCCATCATCTGCAGCTTACAGCTTGATCAGCTTGGCGTAGTAGAAACCGTCCATCTCCGCCTCGCCTGGCAGGAACTGGCGACCCGGGCAGTCCGGATTGTCCTGCGCGTGCAGGGGCACCAGGCGGGCATTAGGGGTCGCGGCCAGGAAGGCGCGGATCTGGTCGCGGTTCTCTTCCGGCAGCACGGAGCAGGTGGCGTAGAGCAGGGTGCCACCGCTCTTCAGCTTGGCCCAGAGGGCATTGAGGATGCGGCGCTGCAGTTCGGCCAGCTCGCGGATGTCCTGATCCCGGCGCAACCACTTGATGTCGGGGTGACGGCGGATGACGCCGGTGGCGGAGCAGGGGGCATCGAGCAGGATGCGATCGAACTGACCCTGTGGCCACCATTGGTCCGGCGTGCTGGCATCGCCATGGATCACCCGGGCCTGGAGGCCGATGCGATCCAGGTTCTCCTGCACCCGCTTGAGGCGGTTGTCGTCCGCATCGACGGCGACCACCCCGGCCAGCTTGGGTTGCAATTCTAACAGGTGAGCCGTCTTGCCACCGGGGGCAGCGCAGGCGTCCAGCACCCATTCGCCCGGTTGGGGGTCGAGCAGGCGGGCGGCCTGCTGGGCGGCACCATCCTGTACAGAGCAGTCGCCCTGCTCGAAGCCGGGCAGCTTGGTCACGTCGCAGGGGCGTTCCAGTAGGATGCAGTCGTCCCCTTCCTCGCCGGCCACCGCGTTGATGCCGGCTTCGGCCATGCGGGCCAGCATCTGCTCGCGGCTCTGGCGCTGACTGTTGTTGCGGATCCACATGGGGGGACGCTGATTGTTGGCCTCCATGATGAACTCCCAGTCTTCGGGATAGGCCTGGCGCAGGCGCTTGGTGATCCATTCTGGGTGGCCGAGGCGGATGCTGGGGACACGGTCGATGCGCAGCAGTATGACTTCGGCACTGCGCTGGAAGTTGCGCAGCACGCCGTTGATGAGACCACGCAGGGAGGTGCCCTTGAGCAGCTTGACGGCGTTGACGGTCTCGGCCACGGCGGCATGAGCCGGAATGCGGGTGTAGATGAGCTGGTATAGACCGACCAGGATCAGGTAGTGGAAGATGCGGCTCTTGTTCTTGAGCGGCTTGTCCATCATCTCGCTCACCGCCGCATCGAGGCGGGGCAGCCAGCGCAGGGTGCCGTAGCAGAGTTCTTGCAGGAGGGCGCGATCGCGAGGGGCGACCTTCTCCTGGGCAGCAGGCAGAACAGCGGAGAGGGATTGGCCCTGATCCAACACCTGTTGAATAACGAGAGCGGCCTGTGCACGTGTTTTCATATGGTTACCTTAGATGCGCAAGTCGGGGCCTGAGTCCCGCCTTGTGTCAATTCAATCCAGTTCAATTCAATTGCGTGCCGGGTTCAAACCAGTCGCGGCGAGAGTTGAGCAGATCCGAGACGGACATGGCCTTCTTGCCGGGCGGTTGCAGGGTCAGCAGGCGCAGCACACCCTTGCCGGTGGCGACATCGATCCCCTGCTTGTCGGCCTTGAGCAGAGTGCCGGCAGCTTGGCCATGTTCCTGCTCGAGCACCTCGGCTTGCCAGACCTTGATGGTCTGCTCCGCCACCTCGAACCAGCTGATGGGCCAGGGATTGAAGGCACGGATACAGCGCTCGATGGCGGCGGCATCCATGGACCAGTCGATGCGGGCCTCCTCCTTGGAGAGCTTCTGGGCGTAGTTCGCCAGCGCATCGTCCTGCTGCTCGGCGGCGGTATCACCGGCGGCCATGGCGTTGAGGGTTTCGACCAGCGCCTGCGGTCCCAGCTCGGCCAGCTTGTCATACAGGCTGGCAGAGGTCTCATCAAAGGCGATGGGGCAGCTCACCTTGCGGATCATGGCGCCGGTATCCAGCCCCACGTCCATCTGCATGATGGTCACGCCGGTCTCGGCATCCCCTGCCCAGATGGAACGCTGGATAGGGGCGGCACCGCGCCAGCGCGGCAGCAGGGAGCCGTGCACGTTGATGCAACCGAGACGCGGGGTGTCGAGCACCGCTTTCGGCAGGATCAGGCCATAGGCCACCACCACCATCAGGTCGGCACCCAGCGCCCTGAGTTCGGCTTGGGCCTCTTCATTGCGCAGGGAAGCGGGCTGATAGGCCGGCAGGCCGTGGGCGAGGGCCAGCTCCTTGACCGGGCTGGCGGTCAGCTTCTGGCCACGGCCGGCCGGCTTGTCGGGCTGGGTATAGACGGCGACGACCTCGTGGTCGGAAGACAACAACGCCGCCAGGTGACGGGCGGCGAAGTCGGGGGTACCGGCAAAAATCAGTTTCAGCTTATTCAATGGGGCAGATCCTCAGAGGGCTTGGCGATCTTCACGGGCCATCTTTTCCAGCTTCTGACGAATGCGCTGGCGCTTGAGCGGGGACAAGTAATCCACAAACAGCTTGCCGACCAGATGATCCATCTCATGCTGTATGCAGATAGCGAGCAGATCGTCTGCCTCCAGCTCGAAAGTCTTGCCGTTGCGATCCAGTGCCCGCACCTTGACCCACTCGGCGCGTGGCACCAGGGCGCGGCTGCCGGGGACGGAGAGGCAACCCTCTTCGATGCCGGTGCTGCCGGACTGCTCCAGGATTTCGGGGTTGATCAATACCAGCTGATCTTCACGGTTTTCAGAGACATCGATCACTATGATGCGCTGATGAATGTCGACCTGAGTCGCGGCCAGGCCTATGCCTTCCTCCGCGTACATGGTTTCGAACATATCATCTACAATCTGTTGTAACTCGGGTGTAATGGTCTCGACAGGGGCTGCGATGGTACGCAGACGCTCATCGGGGAAACGCAATACATCTAGAATGGCCATAGTTTTTTCTTTAGTTTCGTATAAATGCAGTCAATATTGACGTAATTCTAGTCATTTACGTCGACAAAAAACAGCAACACTTTGCGTGCAGAAGTAACAGGGAGTGTTATGCATCTGAAGCAAACCATCTTCGCCTGCCTGGCGGTAACCCTGACCAGTGGCGCCATGGCGCAGCAGCTGACGCTGAAACCTGGCCATCCTGACAATTATGTGGTGCAGAAAGGGGATACTCTTTGGGATATCTCGGGCCAGTATCTGGCCGAACCCTGGCTCTGGCCACGTCTCTGGAACATCAATCCTCAAATCGCCAATCCGCACTGGATCTACCCGGGCGATGTGCTGCAACTGAGCTGGGTCAATGGCGAGCCGCGCCTCGGCAAGGCCAGCCAGGGTGGCAAGCAGGTCATTCACCTGTCCCCCAAGAACCGCTATGAAAACAAGGCCAGCCCTATCCCGACGTTGCCACTCAGCGAGATAGGCCCCTTCCTGCAGACCGATCACATCCTGGCCGACAGCCAGCAGAGCAAGGATATGCCCTATGTCCTCGGCAATAACGAGAAGCATGTCGGCATGCTGGAAGGGGATACTCTCTATGTGCAGGGTTCGTTGACCCCGGGCCAGGACTACGGCGTCTATCATCCCGGAGTCGTGTACAAGGACAGAAAAACCGGGGAGCAACTCGGCCAGGAGGCGGTCTTCGTCGGTACGGTGCGGGCAGAGGAGAGGTTGGCCAATAACAGCACCAGAGTCACGCTCACCCACAACCGGCGCGAGGTGTATCAGGGGGACAAGATCATCCCCTTGCCACCCCAGGAGAGCCTCTCCGCCGTCTT
The DNA here is from genome assembly GCF_022549315.1 of Aeromonas sp. MR16. NCBI lineage: Bacteria > Pseudomonadati > Pseudomonadota > Gammaproteobacteria > Aeromonadales > Aeromonadaceae > Aeromonas > Aeromonas sp. MR16. The sequence continues at coordinate 31,251 of NZ_JAKZFK010000037.1, forward strand.
TATGCCAAAGGCGGCGCCGGCCATCACCCCCGGTTATGTGATCGAGTTGCCGAGCAAGGCGCACGGTGGCGGCAAGTTTGACGTTGTCCTCATCAACAAGGGGTTGCGGGATCAGGTGTCCCCCGGCGATGTGCTCGAGATCCAGCGTCCGGGCGCCGAGATGGTGGACAAGAATGGCAAGGTATCGTACCGGGAGTATTCCTCCATTTATGACAAGGCATTCTATTCCGCGGGCAAGTCATCCCTGCCGGCCGAGGCGGTTGCCAGGGTCATGCTGTTCAAGGTGTACGACAAGCTGAGTTACGGCCTCATCCTGCAGAGCCAGGACATGGTCGGTTCCGGTTATCAGGTCAGCAATTTCTGACGTGTCGCCCTCGTTGGAACGACTCGCACTCTGGCTGACGCTGGATGCGGTGAGTGGCATAGGCCCGGTCACCGCCTCACGCCTGTTGGCCCGCTTCGAGGGCGACATCGCCGCCCTGTTTGACTGTGATGACAGGAAACTGCGGGAGATTGGTCTCGATGAGGCCCAGATCCGGCAATTCAGATGGCCGCAACCCGAGGTGGAACAGAGCCTGAACTGGGCCACCAGGCAAGGCCATCATCTCGTCTGTCCCGACTCTCCTCATTATCCCACCCTGTTAAGAGAGATCCCGGCCGCCCCCTTGTTGCTCTATTGCCGTGGCGAGCTGGATGCCCTCGCGCTGCCGCAACTGGCGATTGTGGGCACGCGCCATCCTACCTATGCCGGCAAGGACAACGCGGCTCGCCTGTGCGCCGAGCTGGTGGCCTGCGGCCTGGCAATCACCTCGGGGTTGGCGCTGGGTATCGATGGGGTTTGTCATCAACAGGCGCTGGCTGTGGGCGGCGTGACCCTTGCGGTGCTGGGCTCCGGGCTGGATTGCCTCTACCCCAAGCGCCATCAGGGGCTGGCCGAACAGATCCTGGATCGCGGCGGTCTGCTTATCTCCGAGCTGGCACCGGACAAGGGACCCTTGGCCGAGCATTTTCCCCGTCGCAATCGCATCATCAGCGGCCTGTCACTCGGAACCTTGGTGGTGGAGGCCGCCGAGCAGAGCGGTTCCCTGATCACCGCCCGTTACGCACTGGAGCAGGGCCGCGAGGTGTTTGCCGTGCCCGGCGCCCCGCAAAATGCCCAGGCCGCGGGTTGCAACCGGTTGCTCCAGCAGGGTGCCAAGCTGGTCTTGACTGCGGCCGATGTGATGGAAGAGCTACCGGCTCTGGTACCCCTGCCGCGACCCATGAGCCGTTCTCCCGAGCCTTCGCATAATAGCGAATTGCCTTATGCCGATTTGTTGGATAACGTAGATTATGAAGCCACGAGCGTGGATACCGTTGCCGAGCGGTCCCGGCTTCCTGTCGAGCAAGTCCTCGGCAGGTTGGTAGAGCTGGAGCTGGCCGGTGCAGTGATGGCGGTAGCCGGTGGATACGTCAGAACGAGGAGGGCGAATCATGTTTGATGTATTGATGTACCTTTTCGAGACCTACATCCACAGCGATGCAGATGTGATGGTCGAGCAGGATGAACTCACCGACGAACTGAGCCGGGCCGGTTTCAATCCGGACGAGATCGAGAAGGCGCTCAACTGGCTGGAACGGCTGGCCAATCTGCATGACAGCGAGCGGGAGGTGTATGTCACCGCCAGCGCGCAGGGCTCGATGCGGATCTATGCCCCGCAAGAGCTGGCTCGTCTGGGCACCGAGTGTCGCGGCTTCCTGTTGTTCCTGGAGCAGGCCCAGGTATTGAATGCCGAGACTCGCGAGATCTGTATCGAGCGCCTGCTCGAGCTGGATAAACCGGATATCGAGCTGGATGATCTCAAATGGGTAGTCATGATGGTTCTTTTCAACGTACCGGGCAGTGAAAATGCCTACCAGCAGATGGAAGAGCTGGTGTTTGATGAGTCAGACGGCGTCATCCACTGACAGTCCGGTGCCGCGCTGGTAGAATTCAGACCATCTGGATTTCAAGGCGCGGCCCATGTCAAAGATCGATCATCACCTTTTCTCCACCCACGAACCTGCGTTCGAGCGGGAGCCTTGCCCGCAGTGTGGTGCCGAGCTGGTGATCCGCCAGGGCAAGCATGGCCCCTTTCTCGGCTGCTCCGCCTACCCCTCCTGTGACTATATCCGTTCCCTGACCCCCTCCGGTCGCGACATCGAGAAGGTGCTCGAGGGTTCGGCCTGTCCGGACTGCGGCCAGCCACTGGCGATCAAGAAGGGACGCTACGGCCTGTTTGTGGGTTGTACCCAGTATCCGGCCTGCCAGCACATCGAATCTCTGCAGGAGAGCGACGATACCCAGATACCCTGTCCCGAGTGTGGCAAGAACCATCTGGTGAGCCGCACTTCCCGCTACGGCAAACAGTTTTATTCCTGCGACGGCTATCCCCATTGTAAATATGTGGTTAACGACAAGCCGATCCCCATGCCCTGCCCAAAATGTGGCTGGGGCATCATGGTAGAGAAGAAAGTGAGGGGAAATCTGTGCTGGATCTGCCCGCAAAAGAAATGCGGCCATCAAACTGAGCAGGTATAATCCCGCCGCCGTAACCAAATTGAAACGTTTTCGGCGAACTTCAACCCCCCACTTGGAGTAAGGAAATTCCCACCATGAATAAACCCTTTGTTGCCGTATTGATGGGCTCTGACTCAGATTTCCCCGTGATGCAAACCACCCTTGAAGTCCTCAAGACCTTTGATATCACAGTGGAAGTGAAAGTGACCTCCGCGCACCGTACTCCGGCGGCGACGCATCAGTACGTCACCGATGCCGAAGCCCGTGGCTGCAAGGTCTTTATCTGTGCCGCCGGGCTGGCTGCCCACCTGGCCGGTGCCGTCGCTGGCATCACCACCCGCCCGGTGATCGGAGTGCCTATCGATGGCGGTCCGCTCAAGGGCCTGGATGCGCTGCTCTCCACCGTGCAAATGCCGGGTGGCGTGCCGGTAGCGACAGTGGCGATCGGCAAAGCCGGCGCCAAGAACGCAGGTTACCTGGCTGCCCAGATGCTGGCGGTCGGTAATGACGAGCTGGCAGCCAAGGTGCGGGCCGAGCGCCAGAAGAATGCCGAAGAGGTGATGGCCAAGGATGCCGCCCTGCAGGCTGAACTGCTCAAGTAAGTAATGAGGCGGCAGCCAGCCGGACAGGTTTGTGCTTTTCCTGGATAACAGGGTGCGCGAATGTGCACCGGCGGCTGCCGCTCTAACAGGTTCAATCTTAATAAGTTATGAGGCGGTAGCTTGGCTGCCGCATTTTTTATGCCAAATGAATTTGAACAAGCGATTGCCGCCCTCCGCACCGACGGGGTGATCGCCTATGCGACCGAGGCCGTGTTTGGCCTGGGCTGTGATCCCGACTCCGAGGCAGCGGTGCAGCGCCTGCTGACCATCAAGCAACGTCCGGTGGAGAAGGGCTTGATCCTGATCGCCGCCGATGTGGCGCAGTTGCAGGATTACATCGATCTCAGCCAGCTCAGCCCCGAGCAGCTTGCTCGCGTGCAGGCGAGTTGGCCGGGTCCCTTCACCTGGATCATGCCGGCCCGCGCCACGACGCCTGCCTGGCTGACGGGTCGTTTCGATACCTTGGCAGTGCGCGTCAGCGCTCATCCCCAGGTGCAGGCCCTGTGCCGCGCCTATGGCAAGCCGCTGGTCTCCACCAGTGCCAACCTGACCGGTGAAGAGCCGGCCCGTTGCACCGCCGACATAGGGGCAACCCTGACACAACTGCTGGCCTATGTGCTGCCCGGCGAAGTGGGCGACCAGGCCAATCCATCCGAGATCAAGGACGCCAGAACCGGCGCCGTCATTCGCCCTTCCTGAGGAGGGGAGTTTTCTTTTGTCGAAGAGCGGCGCGCCTCGAGCCCTGTCGCGACATCATAATAAAACAGGCAGGGCATGACCCCGCCTGACTGGAGACGAGATGAGCAAACCGGACGTGGCCCAGGTCAAGGCCTTCCTGCTGCAGTTGCAGGACGAGATCTGCCGGGCATTGGAGCAGGCCGATGGGGAAGGGCGCTTCGTGGAGGATGCCTGGACCCGCGACGGTGGCGGCGGTGGCCGCACCCGGGTATTGCGTCAGGGCGCCGTGATCGAGCAAGGCGGCGTCAACTTCTCCCATGTTTATGGCAACGCCATGCCAGCATCGGCGACCGCTCACCGTCCCGAACTGGCGGGTCGCACGTTCGAGGCCATGGGGGTCTCGCTGGTGATCCACCCGCACAACCCCCATGTGCCGACCAGCCATGCCAACGTACGTTTCTTCATCGCCGAAAAAGAGGGAGAGGATCCCATCTGGTGGTTTGGCGGTGGTTTCGATCTAACGCCGTTTTACCCCTTGGCTGAAGATGTACTGCACTGGCATCAGGTGTCCCACGACCTCTGTCAGCCCTTTGGCGAGGATATCTATCCCGAGTTCAAGTCCTGGTGCGACAGTTACTTCTTCCTCAAACACAGGAACGAGACGCGCGGGGTTGGCGGTCTCTTCTTCGACGATCTGAACCGTTGGCCATTCGAGGATTGTTTCGCCTTCATGCGGGCGGTAGGCAATGGCTATCTCGATGCCTATCTGCCGATCGTCGAACGTCGCAAGACAGAGCCTTATGGTGAGCGGGAGCGAGCGTTCCAGCTCTATCGTCGTGGTCGTTACGTGGAATTCAACCTGGTCTACGACAGGGGGACCCTGTTTGGCCTGCAGACCGGTGGCCGGACCGAGTCGATCCTGATGTCCATGCCCCCCCTGGCGCGTTGGGAATATGACTGGCAGCCGGAGGCGGGCAGCCCAGAGGCATTGCTCTACCGCGACTACCTGGTACCAAGAGACTGGTTGTGAGCAGAGGGGCCTTTATCGGCCCCTTTTTGTTGCCGATATTCGGCTTGTTCCCGAGGGGGAAAACCCGTTAAATCGGACAATCGCCTTCTGATGGAACTCATTGATGGATCGTTATCTGGTTTTTGGCCACCCGGTGCGCCACAGCAAGTCCCCTTTTATCCACACCCTATTTGCCAGACAGACCCAGCAAGCGTTGGAGTACGGTCTTTCAGAACCTGCCGTCGATGACTTTGCCATCGTCCTGTGTGCTTTCTTTGCCGAGGGAGGCAAGGGTTGCAACGTGACGGTTCCCTTCAAGGAGCAGGCGTTTTCTCTCGTCGATCGGCTGAGTCCAAGGGCCAGGCTGGCGGGGGCGGTCAACACCATCAAGCTGACGGACGACGGCGTGCTGCTCGGGGACAATACCGATGGGGCTGGTCTGGTGGCGGATCTCAAGGCCCACGGCATCACTCTGGCGGGTAGCCGTATCCTGCTGCTCGGAGCGGGTGGCGCGGCCCGGGGGGCGCTGGCTCCCCTGCTGGCCGAACAACCAGTCGAGCTGGTGATCGCCAACCGCACCCATGCCAAGGCTGAGCAGCTGGCGACCGAGTTTCATGAGTTGGGGGCCGTTGGATCCCAGCGCTACGAGGCACTGCAGGGGCCGTTCGATCTCATCATCAATTCCACTTCCGCCAGCTTGCAGGGAGACTTGCCCCCTCTCGATCCAGCCCTGATCCACGCCGATATCGCCATCTACGACATGATGTACGGTGCGATGGACACCCCCTTTATTCATTGGGCAAAGCAGCATGGTGCCCGGCAGACCATGGATGGGCTGGGCATGCTGGTGGAGCAGGCAGCCGAGGCATTCACCGTGTGGCGTGGTATCAGACCCGGAACCAAACAGGTATTGCGAGAGTTGAAGCGCAATCTGGGGATACTGTGAACCAGGGTATCCGTTTCCCGATCTGACGCTTGGCGGGGCGGGACATGGACATGACGGCGTGCAGTAGAAGCGGCAGCAAGAGGCGATGATCGAGGGCAGCCGATGTAACTATTGTTCAACGGCGTCTGCGATGGGTCCGAGTAGCCGCCCTGCCCTCGCTCAGGGCGAAATAGCCGTAAAATCTTCAAGCGTCAGTGCTTCTGTATTAGATAGGGTTTTTATTTAAATTGTTTTAAAACAGTTGGTTAATCTTATCTTGCTTGCCTACTCGAAAGATTCTTCAAGTTTTTTTCCGATACAGCGGAACTTGCTTGAAATGCTGCTGACTAACTAGATAGTTGAGGAAGTGCTAGCTAGTCACCTTTATAACTCCCCGGTATTCGTACTGGGGATTTTTTTATCTATATGAAAAATAAAGTAATTTATCTTATCTATTTTCATTGAAACTAAATTACATAAATTACATAAATTACTTTCACCTTCTGCTGCTTTGCTGTACAGTTATCTGCGTAGGGTACAGAGGTAAGATGTTCTATCTTTCAGACCTTTTATTTCACGTAATTGAATGTGGCTGAATAGCAGCCCCGATGAGTCTTCGTCGGGGCGTTTTTTTATGTCCGACGATTAGAGTAAATGCTTTAATGAGGCGCAATTTTTGTTAGAATGAGGGTGTTTCTTGAGGAAAACCAATCGTCTTTGTTCTCGAGAGTTAGCTTTTTCCCAATTTTTGAACTCATTGCTTCAGGCCAGTACCGCGGATTGCGTTACTGGCCTCATTTTTGTCCCTACTCCATTTATTCCCTCTGCAGTCATGTAATAAAATTTCAGTTTTGTTTCTTTCAGGTTCTGATCGGGTTCTATCCTGGTCGAAAACTGAAAACGCTATCAAGTTGACACCAAGTTAATTATCCAAGCAGCCAAACTAGATATCATTCTGATTATAAACGCTTATTTCATTGGCAGGTGCGTCGGCGATATGAAGGGGGACAAGAGGCTGGAAGGAAGGGGCAGAGTGAAAGTCTTTCAATCAGCGGAGGACTAACTCCGCTCATTGAGCAGGGCGAGGAGTACCTTACTCCTCGATACGGTCGTCTTCGTCAGTGTCAATCGGGGCAATGTCAGCGCCGGACAGATACCAGCCACTCAGGGTTTGAGCCAGCTTCTCGACACCTATGTTGGTGAGAGAAGAGAAAGCCTCAACCTGGATCTGCGGGCCCAGTTCAGCCACGGCCTGGCGTACCTTGATCACTTGGTTGTTGCGCGGGCCCGGGCTCAGCTTGTCGGCCTTGGTCAGCAGCAGCATGACGGGCAGTTCACGGTGTGCGCTCCACTCCAGCATGTTCATGTCAGTCTCTTTGAGCGGATGGCGGATATCCATCAGGATCACCAGTCCTTTCAATGACTCACGGCGTTGCAGATACTCTGCCAACGACTTTTGCCACTTGAGCTTCATTTCCAACGGTACTTGGGCATAACCATAGCCCGGCAGATCGACCAGACGCTTGCCTGGTTCCAGCTCGAACAGGTTGATCAGCTGGGTACGGCCCGGCGTCTTACTGGTGCGTGCCAGGTTCTTGTGTTTGGTTAAGGTATTCAATGCAGATGACTTACCGGCGTTGGAACGACCGGCAAACGCGATCTCGACACCCCCATCATTTGGCAGGTGGCGGATGTCGGGTGCGCTGGTCACAAAATGCACCTTATTGAAATTTAGAGTTTGTGTATCCAACGTAAATTCCCCATAGAGATAGAGGGTTATAGAGTTACTTTTATGTGAAATCGTGTAAAATGGCGTCGCTTAAACGCGTTTATTTTAACATGCCTTCGGCGGCATGGGATCTGGAAGCCTAATAACGAGAAAGTTGGAACGCCATGAAGAACCTAGTCATTACTCTTGCTCTGATGGTTGGCGTAACTGGGATGGCACAAGCCAAGGGCGATGCCGCTGCGGGACAAACCAAGGCTGCCGTCTGTGCGGCCTGCCATGGACCGGACGGCAACAGCCCAGTTGACATGTATCCCAAGATTGCTGGTCAGCACGCATCATATATCAAAAAACAATTAGTTGAACTGAAGGCTGCAGCTTCTGGCCAAACTGGCCGGGTTGCTCCCATCATGGGACCCATGGCTTTGCCCCTGTCCGATCAGGACATGGACGATCTGGCCGCCTATTTCTCCAGTCAGAAGGTTACGCCAGTCGCCGTGCCTGATGAGGTGGTCGCCGCTGGCAAGGCGCTCTATATGGGAGGCGACATGAGCCGTGGTCTGGCGGCTTGTACCGCTTGCCACGGACCGCGTGGCTCCGGTGTCGAGCAGGCCAAGTATCCCAGCCTGTCGGGGCAGCATCCCGCCTATATCAAGGCGCAGCTCACCGCCTTCCGCACGGCTGCTCGCGAAAATGACCCCAATGGCATGATGCGAGACGTGGCCAAGAAGCTGACGGATCAGGATATCGAAGCGCTGTCCAAATACGTGGCCGGTTTGCACTGATAGCATCTGAAATCTATCTTATTGAAAATAAACGGGGAACATCATGTTTCCCGTTTATTTTTGGCGCTGTCCCAATTACGTGTTGAAAGGCTAACCTTGAAATAGGTCATCCCCCTGAGGGCCACCATCATGGATACCCAAGCCTTTCAACATCTACTGTCTCTCTTCCCACTGCTCACCTTGCGCC
>NZ_JAKZFK010000038.1:0-35715 GCF_022549315.1 Aeromonas sp. MR16
AGCTGAAGGTGACCGTCTCGCCGGCCGCCAGGAACTGGGTGGCGCCATTGCTCACCGCGTAGTCCCAGCTGTCGCCGTCGGCGGTGAAGCCGCTGGTCAGCGCGCCGATCTGCGCCGGGCTCAGGGCGCCGCCGCTCCACACCGCATCGGCGTTGTTGCTCACGCTGACCGTGTGGGTGTTGGTGGTGTCGACGTCGGTGAAGCTCAGTGTGCCGCTGTCGGTCAGGATCGGGGTGGCCGCGTCCTCGGTCACCGCCCCGCTGGTATCGACGCTCAATACCGGATCGTCGTTGGTGCCGGTGATGGTCAGGGTGACGGTCTCGGTGTCGCTGCCGCCGTCGTTGTCGGTCACGGTCACGTCATAGCTGAAGGTGACCGTCTCACCCAGTGCCAGGAACTGGGTGGCGGCATTGCTCACCGCGTAGTCCCAGCTGTCGCCGTCGGCGGTGAAGCCGCTGGTCAGCGCGCCGATCTGCGCCGGGCTCAGGGCGCCGCCGCTCCACACCGCATCGGCGTTGTTGCTGACGCTGACCGTGTGGGTGTTGGTGGTGTCGACGTCGGTGAAGCTCAGCACCCCGCTGTCGGTCAGGATCGGGGTGGCCGCGTCCTCGGTCACCGCCCCGCTGGTATCGACGCTCAGCACCGGATCGTCGTTGGTGCCGGTGATGGTCAGGGTGACGGTCTCGGTGTCGCTGCCGCCGTCGTTGTCGGTCACGGTCACGTCATAGCTGAAGGTGACCGTCTCACCCAGTGCCAGGAACTGGGTGGCCCCATTGCTCACCGCGTAGTCCCAGCTGTCGCCGTCGGCGGTGAAGCCGCTGGTCAGCGCGCCGATCTGCGCCGGGCTCAGGGCGCCGCCGCTCCACACCGCATCGGCGTTGTTGCTGACGCTGACCGTGTGGGTGTTGGTGGTGTCGACGTCGGTGAAGCTCAGCACCCCGCTGTCGGTCAGGATCGGGGTGGCCGCGTCCTCGGTCACCGCCCCACTGGTATCGACGCTCAATACCGGATCGTCGTTGGTGCCCTGGAGAGTGACGGTGACTACCTGACTGCTGCTGCCATCAAAGCTGGTGACGATGAAGCTGTCTGTCAGGCTGTCGCCAGCCCCCAGTGCCTGGATGGCGATCTGGCCATTGGCGGCACTGTAGGTCCAATTACCGGCTGCACTCACGCTGAAAGTGCCATAACCGTTGCTGCCCAAAGTGCCAGCCTGCGATGCGAACGAGGCTTGGCCTACATCCAGGTCGCTAATGGTCAGCGCGCCAGAGATGGTCAGGTTTGGGGAGGTGGCATCTTCGGTCACTGCACCGGCGCTGACGCCGCCGATCACTGGTATGTCGTTGGTACCGAGGATCGTCACGGTTACCGCGCTGAGGGTGCCGTCGGCACTAGTCACACTGAAGGTGTCGGTGTAGGTGGTGCCGGCCACAAACTCGTCGTGCGCCGTGCTGGCGGTGTAGGTCCAGGCGCCAGCAGGGTTGATACTGAAGCTGCCGTAGAGCCCGACCGTGCCGGCCTGGGCCACGAAGAGCGCGGCGCTGTCGACGTCGCTGATAGTCAGCGTGCCGCCAGCATTGAGGACGGCGTTGGTCTCCGTAAGGTTGACGGTCGCACCGGACAGCACTGCAGCATCATTAGTGCCGGTGATGGTGAAGATGACGTCCTGGGTCCCAGAGTCCAGAGTGCCGTCACTGACCTTGATGGTGTAGGTGATGGTCAGGCTCTGGCCGGCCGCCAGGAAGTCGAGATGTGCTGCGGCGGGATCGTAGGTGTAGCCGATGTTCACCAAGCCACCGTTGGAGGTGGCGCCGATCAGGCTGAAGGCACCTGCGGCAATCAGCGCATTGGCGCTGGCAGGCAGTACGAAGGCTGCGCCATTGAGCATAACCACGGGACTACCAACGATGCTGGGGGTCAGCGTGTTGCCCACGTCCGTATCGGTGACTGTAAAGTTGCCGCTGATGGGGGAAAGATTCTGCGCACTGGCATTTGCCAGTTCGGCCACGGCGGCCGGGTTGTTTGTATCGCCGAGTACGGGAGTACTATTGGGAATCGTCACCCCAAGAAAATCGGCGGCCACCAGGTTGTGGATCCCGCTCAATCTGATCGCCAGCTCCGCCGTGGTATTGCCACCGATATCGGCATAGACGTAAGTGTCACCGCCAAGCTGTTTGAACCAGACCCCATTGGCGGTGGGCGTGGTACCGCCCCACTTGAGGTCAACGCCGTCGCCAAGCAGCTGGACCAGATCTATCTTGTCCTGCTCTGCCAGGTTGGCAGTATCGTTGATGCCCTTGAAGTCGGTGACAGTGTCCATCGCCGAACCGCTGGAATCGGACCAGCTCCACTGGCCGTCATGGTCGTAACCCCGGTGGTGACCAAAATTGTGGGGATAACCATTGCCGTGTTGGCCATGCTGATCCTGCTGATTGAGCGCCGCGGTGAAGACGAAGGTGTCTGCCCCTGCTCCACCGCTCAGGGTGTCGATCCCCAGTCCCCCTGCGATCTCGTCGGCACCGGCTCCACCGTACAAATTATCATTGCCGCTCTCACCAAACAGCTCGTCGTCACCGCCCTCACCATAGACGGTATCGTTGCCACTGCCGGCATAGAGGGTATCGGCGCCCCCCGCACCGGCGCCGTTCAGGTTGTTGCCGTTGTCACCGTAGAGAGTGTCATTGCCCAGGCCGGAGAAGATGACGTCATTCCCCATGGCTGCGGCGGCGCCGGCTGCGGAATCCTTGCCATCGCCATAGATGGTGTCACCACCATTTTCGCTGAAGTAGCCGTGACGCCAGTTGCTGTCATCGTTGTTGCCGATGCGATCGTTGCCCGAGCCGCCATACAGCAGATCGCGACCATCGGCACCGCTGATAAAATCGTTGCCCAGGCCGCCATACACGGTGTCGCGGCCATCCCCCCCCTTGATGGAGTCATCGCCGGCACCACCGTCCAGCAGATCGTCGCCATCTTCGCCGTAGATGAGGTCGTTGCCGCCTTCCCCATAGACCTTGTCGTCACCACGGCCGGCGAATATCTTATCGTTGCCACCAGTGCCCGAGCCACTCAGGTTGTTGCCGCTGTCGCCGTAGATAGTGTCGTTACCGTTGCCGCTGTAGATGATGTCACTGCCAAAGGCCATGGTGGCCGCACTGTCAGTGGCATAATTGAGACCATCGCCATAGATGATGTCGCTACCACTCTCCCCACGGCCATAACGCCACCAGTCGTCATCGCGGCCTATGATGTCGTTGCCGGCGCCACCGTGGATCAGATCGGAGGCGCTGGAGCCGAGAATGGTGTCATTGCCTTCGCCACCGTAGAGGCGATCCTGGCCGGTACCGCCGTCGATGAAGTCATCGCCGCTGCCACCCTCGATGATGTCGTCACCAGCGTCACCATACAGCTGGTCATTGCCCTCGCCACCGCTGATGCGGTCGTTGCCTTCACCGCCTTCAACGATGTCATTGCCGGCACCGGCTGATATGACGTCGTTGCCACTGTCCCCCTCGATCACGTCATTGCCGCTGCCGGTGGTGATGGTGTCGTTGCCCGAGCCGCCATCCACAGTGTTGTTGCCATTGCCTGCGTTGATGACATCGTTGCCGCTGCCACCGTCGATCACGTCATTGCCGGCGCCTGCGGTAATGGTGTCGTTGCCCGAGCCCCCATCGACCCTGTTGTTGCCCTCACCCGCGTTGATGCTGTCATCGCCAGCCCCCCCATCGATCACATCGTTGCCCGCATAGGCCAAGATGACGTCGTTTTTGTTAGTACCGCTGATTTGGTCGTTGCCGTTGGTGCCGTTGATGTTAGCCATGATCAAGCTCCTTCAAAAACAGAGGGAAAGTGGATATTGCTGACGATCCGGGTGAGGCAATGGCTCATCCTTCTCCCATCCGGGAGACGCTGAGCCTTGCCTGCTGAATGGGTATTGGGGACATCCGTTTCGTGGGCTAAAGAAAGCGGCCCACCCTGGCCGATCAGACGGCCATCTTCGGCCAATAGGCCGGGATGGTGACAATGCAGACTGGGGGTTGGCGCACAGAAGAGGATGGCATCAGCACGCGCGGCCACCGGTACACGCTGTCCAGGTTGGACCGTGAGGCCTGGGTCGTGCTGATCACAGGTCTGCACAGAAAGAGGAGCAAGCCTGATAGTGGCGACGGTCAGGGACTGATGACGATCGACGAGGGGATCACTGCCATACGCTCCCCGCGAGCTGACAACCGGGGCCTTTCCTGTCATAAAGCCCTTTCGAAACGAGCCTTCGTCCTTGGATTGCCGCTGGCGGCCATCGTCGACCACGTGATAACGCTGCCCCTGAAACAGGGAAATACCGGCGATATCTCGCCGGAAGTGATAAGACCCCATTTAAAACCCCTTAAATCCTTTTAAGAGTCAAGATCAGGGCCCCATGTCATCAATGACGAACCCTGAATAGCACACAACGTTTTAATTTATCCCGGTTCTGTGGGTGCTCTGACCATGGCGCCTCACTTGTTTTGCCTAAGCGTAGACACTGATATATTTGACAGTTGTAAATTTATTTTTTTGCTGTTATGCGAAATTGGTATTACGCAGTATTGAAAATCCAAGGATCTTGCTCTGAACGCAGGAGAGACGAGTGTCGTTGTGGCCAATAAAGACAAGCTCAAGGCCTGATGGCATTGAGGGCGAAGGAGCGAAGAAAGCCTTAATCTGATGATGCATCGTGCTGGGGCTGGCTTGTCGTCGTGATCCATCAGGATCAATCCCCCCCTCATCAGCCGTTGAACGCTATGTCGTATTCCCCTGGGGTCACCCCACGAGCGCAGTGGGTCAACCGACTAATTTGGCCACGCTCAACGCCGCAATAAAATTGTGGTTCCTAATAAGAGCCCAATAATATTCCTTCCTTCTTTGTGTTATCGACTTGCTGCTCAGGCTCTCTCTGTCTGCTCTCTTCTGCCAGCGCCATATCAAAGTGCTCATCCAGCCTCTTTAAGCGAGACGTAATACTAAAAAATATGGCTATTCATATAGTTAGTTCCGACGTCACAGAAATGAATCCAGATAGGGTCCAGGCTGGATCTATCCCTGCACGCAATGATGTAGCGCAATCTTTGGCGCTGCCGACTGTGATACTGATGAAAAAATGAATAATGCCCCCGAGTGACCGCCATACTGACAAGCTGTTGGCCAGCAGCGTTCGGATCACGTGGATAGGCCGCCATCAAAATGCGAGAGACAGCAAAGCTGTGCCGGTCGTGGCTATCGAGGCCAGGGCTGTGCCAAGGGAAAATGGATTGTGAGAATAGATGGGCTTAATCCATTTCTTCACGGTTCATGTGCGACATTTCAGATTAAGGTTATGAAAACAAAGAATTAGTTGAAAACAGCCTGGCCAGAATATGGCGAGTGCGGCAGGACAGGCTCAGATAGCAAAGTGGAAATTTCCCACATACTAAGTTGTTAGGCTTGCAAACGATTGCCAAGGAGAGACCGAGATGAGTGAAGAAAGCAAATGCCCCTTCAACCACACCGCCGGCGTCGGAAGAACCAATCGTGACTGGTGGCCAAACCAGCTGCGGCTGGATCTGCTGCACCAGCATTCCGCCAGCTCTGACCCCATGGGCAGCGATTTTGACTACACCAAGGCGTTCGAGAGCCTCGATTACAAGGAGCTCAAAAAAGACCTGGTCAGGCTGATGACCGACTCCCAGGAGTGGTGGCCGGCAGACTTCGGCCACTACGGGCCCCAGTTTATCCGCATGGCCTGGCACGCAGCGGGCACCTATCGCACCACAGATGGCCGTGGCGGTGCTGGCCGCGGCCAGCAACGTTTCGCCCCCCTCAACAGCTGGCCAGACAACGTCAACATCGACAAGTCGCGCCGCCTGCTGTGGCCCATCAAGCAAAAATACGGCAGCCAGATCTCCTGGGCCGACTTGCTGATCCTCGCCGGCAACGTCGCGCTGGAGTCCATGGGATTCCGTACCTTTGGCTTCGGCGGCGGTCGTGCCGACGTCTGGGAACCGGATCAGGACGTGAACTGGGGTGATGAAATCGCCTGGCTCGGAGTCGATCCTGAGCGGGTCAAGGGCGACCGCGAGCTCACGGCCCCCTTCGGGGCCACTCACATGGGCCTGATCTACGTCAACCCGGAAGGGCCGAACGCCAGCGGCGACTACATGGAGGCGGCCAAGGACATCCGCTCCACCTTCGGTCGCATGGCCATGAACGACGAGGAGACCGTCGCCCTCATCGCCGGCGGTCACACCTTCGGCAAGGCCCACGGCGCCGCGCCGGAATCCCACAAGGGGCCCGAGCCGGAAGCTGCGCCGCTGGAGGCCCAGGGCCTCGGCTGGATCAGCGACTACGGCAGCGGCCACGGCAAGGACACGGTCTCGAGTGGCCTCGAGGTCACCTGGACCAAGACCCCGGCGCTGTGGAGCAACAACTTCTTCGAAAACCTGTTCAAGTTCGAGTGGGAGCTGACCAAGTCACCGGCCGGCGCCAAGCAATGGGTCGCCAAGGATGCCCCCGAGATCATCCCGGATGCCCATATCCCCGGCAAATTCCACAAGCCGACCATGCTGACCACGGACCTGACCCTGCGTTTTGACCCCGAGTTTGGCAAGATCTCCCGCCACTTCTACGAAGACCCCCAAGCCTTCGCCGACGCCTTCGCCCGTGCCTGGTTCAAGTTGACCCACCGCGACATGGGTCCGGTGGCCCGCTACCTGGGACCGGAAGTGCCAAAAGAAGAGCTGATCTGGCAAGACCCCGTCCCCGCCGTCAACCACGAGCTGGTTGGTGACAAAGACGTAGCGGCCCTCAAGGAGCAGATCCTGGCGGCGCCACTGTCGGTCGCCGAGCTGGTCTCCACCGCCTGGG
Organism: Aeromonas sp. MR16; assembly: GCF_022549315.1. Taxonomy (NCBI): domain Bacteria; kingdom Pseudomonadati; phylum Pseudomonadota; class Gammaproteobacteria; order Aeromonadales; family Aeromonadaceae; genus Aeromonas; species Aeromonas sp. MR16. The sequence goes on from NZ_JAKZFK010000038.1 coordinate 6,880, forward strand.
CATCCGCCGCCAGCTTCCGTGGCTCCGACAAACGCGGTGGTGCCAACGGCGCCCGCATCCGGCTCGCCCCGCAGAAGGATTGGGCGGCCAACCAGCCGGCTCAGCTGGCCAAGGTGCTCAAGGCCCTGGAAGGTATTCAGCAGGGGTTCAACGCTTCGGCCACCGGTGGCAAGAAGGTGTCGCTTGCGGATCTGATCGTGCTGGCCGGCGGGGTTGGTGTCGAGCAGGCTGCCAAGAAGGCAGGCGTCGCCGTGACCGTGCCCTTCGCACCGGGCCGGATGGATGCCTCCCAGGCGCAGACCGATATCGAGGCCTTCGCCGTGCTTGAGCCCCTCGCCGATGGTTTCCGTAACTATCTGGGGGGAGACTATGCCGAGCTTTCGGAGGCCATGCTGATCGACAAGGCGCAGCTGCTGAACTTGAGTGCCCCCGAGATGACGGTGCTAGTCGGCGGCATGCGCATGCTGGGCACCAACACGGGCGCGACCGGCCATGGGGTGCTCACCACCAAGCCCGGGGCACTCTCAAACGACTTCTTCGTCAATCTGCTCGACATGGGCACCGAGTGGAAGCCGGTAGCGGGCGTCAAGGGGTTGTACGAAGGGGTGGATCGCAAGAGCGGCAAGACCAGGTGGACGGGTACCCGCGTCGATCTGGTGTTCGGCTCGAACTCCCAGCTGCGGGCTCTGGCCGAGGTGTATGCCAGCGCAGATGCGAAAGAGAAGTTCGTGAAGGACTTCGTGGCGACCTGGACCAAGGTAATGAACCTGGATCGCTTCGATCTGGCCTGATCCTGAAGGTGTGTTGACCGGCGCCCCGGTCCTGGCGGCTGGCCCCTTGGGCCAACCCCAGGATCGGGGCGCTTCTTCATGAATCCAGTCTGCAGCGCGGCTTGAATACCGCCCTTCCTGTGCCTCCCCTCTTGAGACACCACCTCCCCGACATTCTCGACGTTGGCCGACATCGCCAGACGGCTTCCGACCTGATCTTCTGCCGCACGGAACCCTTCTTTTACACTGCCTAGACCATAAAAAACCGCCATCATCCCGTGTCGGCATGATGGAGGCTTGTATGAATGAGAGGTTTTATATCACCTCACAGCATATTTGGCTGCCAGAACAGAGCGTCTCACCGTTGCTGGCGATGACCCGGCGATAGCAGTCGAAGCCGCGCTTTTTGGTGCGGGCGAAGCTGCCGCTGCCATCGTCGTTTTTGTCTACGTGGATAAAAGAAGGAGGCGAAGATGCTGGAGATGATGTCCATCAGATGGTTGACCATGCCCACCTTGGGGGCGGCGACCACGGTATTCTCATTACTGGTGGGTTGCGGACTGCCTTGAAAGCACAAGTTCAGAAGCATCCCCTATATCTCCAAGTTGAAGAGATAACGACACGGCTGGCATCACGCTGCGTATGGCTTGAGTTTGGCCCAGAAAGCAAAAAACCGACCCTGAGGTCGGTTTTTCAAATTTGGCGACGGGTCGGGATTGACTCGCGCTATCCCTGGCGCTCGCCCTGCGGGCAGCCTGCGGCTGTCCAAGAGGGCTATCCTGCCCTCTCGTCGAACCAGGGTCCGAACCGAGCCACCCGTCACCGGATAAAGTAAAAGGGCCTGTCTTGCGACAGGCCCTTTTACTTTATTTGGCGGTGAGGGAGGGATTCGAACCCTCGATACGTTGCCGTATACACACTTTCCAGGCGTGCTCCTTCAGCCACTCGGACACCTCACCAATTTGTTTCAGTCATCTGCCTGTGGCTTGCGGAGCACGCGTTGCGTGCTTTCTTACCGATTTCATCGGCTGGCAGCCACTTGGGCACATCACCAAATTTTTGTCTGTTGTTTAAGGTGTTCAGCCAACACCGGTTCGTTGCGCCACTGCGCCGGAACGGGGCGTAATTTAGGGGAAAGGTCCGCCTGCGTCAACGGCTTTTTGGCTGCCGCGTTCCATTCGCACATTTAACGCACAGATTAATGGACAGACTCCGGTGCAACCTGGATTTCCGGCAGGTTGAGGAAGCCCAGTCGCTCGCACTCGCTCACCACCTCGTGGGTCGCCGCCGTGGTGCTCTCGACGAACAACAAGAACTGCTCCACGGTGAGCCCGGCCTTGGTGAAGACGGTGTGGCCCACGATGAGGCGCGGCAGGTTGTCGTCGATGATGTCAAGGAACACCTTGAGGGAGGGGTATTGCATGTTGAGGCGACCCAGCTCGGCCATCAGCGGCAGCAGCGATGAGGGGCGCACCTCCAGCTCGGATGAAAACAGCAGCCCTTCTTCTTCGACAAAGATCCGGCTCTCCTGAATGCTGTCGACCGACTGCAGGGAGACCATGTGGATGCCATGACACTGGTCGCACACATAGTGCTCGATCCGGGCCTGCTGCAACCAACGCATTATCATTTCAGAGCTGGGGATATTCATCATTTTCACGACACGATAAGGATCAAGGGGCGCAGTCTAAACCAATTTGCCGGCAACCAAAAGTGCGCTGGCCGGATCAGCCCCTGTCTCGCTTCTTTTTGGCAAGCGCTGTGCATATACTCAGCCATTCTCGCCCCTCAGCCGCCTCCAGATAAGGCCCGATGACCATCCAAGAAAAATACCGCCTGCACCTGAAATCCCTCTCGGATGAGTTGCTGAGCCTGCAAAAACCCATCCGCATCCTGGATGCCATCAAGTGGCCACGCCACCTGCAAACCGAGTTTCTGGCCAAGGGCGGGCGCGAGCTGCCCGCCATCGACGCGAACTTCTACCAGTCCCTCCCCCTGGGGTTCGATCCGCGCAACAAATACCTGGAGCTCAAAGAGCTCAGAGACAGGATCAGGCGCCGGCTCGGTCCCCAGGACGATCTGGGCCGCATCCTGCAGGAGACGGTGGATCAGTACATGGTGGTGATCGAGATGCTGCGCCAGCGCGGGCAGCCGGATTTCCAGCGCTACAGCCAGCTGCTGTACGGCTCGGCCAGCGACCACCTGCGCGGGGATCGCAAGACCCTCAAGGAGCTGGGTGCCCGCCTGTGCGACATTTTCTCCCTGCCCGGCGCCCGCCACCTGGTGCGCCCCTACCCCAAGGAGTTTGAGGGGGAAGCCGCGGTGGCCAAGCTGCAGGGCAAGCTGTCGAACTATTTCAGCGACGGCACCGTGCAGGTCAAGCTGAGCGATGGCATCGTCTCGGATGCCGCCGCCGGCGGGGATTACATCAAGCTCAGCTCCCACGCCCGCTTCTCAGAGCTGGACTTGCAGGTGCTGGAGGTGCACGAGGGTTGGGTCCACGTGGGCACCACCCTCAATGGCCGCCAGCAATCCTACGCCACCTGGCTCGGGGCGGGCTCGCCACGCATCACCGCCTGTCAGGAGGGGCTGGCCGTGCTCATCGAGACGCTCACCTTCAGCTCCTTCCCGGACCGGGCCAAGCGCATCTCGGATCGGGTGATGGCCATCGACATGGCCGAGCGCGGCGCCGACTTCATCGAGGTGTTCCGCCACTTCGTCGAGAAGGGGGCCAGCGAGCACGATGCCTACAAGATCACCCAGCGGGTGTTTAGGGGCGGCATGGTCCAGGGAGGCGCCTGCTTCACCAAGGATCTCTCCTACGTGAGAGGCTATGTGGAGACGGTCAACTTCATCCGCAGCGCCGTGCTGGAGGGGGTGCCGGAGATCCTGCCCATGCTGTTCGTCGGCAAGGTGACCCTGGATGACATCCCTGTGCTCTATCAGCACTATCTGGAGGGGCTCATCGATGCCCCGCGCTACCTGCCCCCCATGTTTCGCGATCTCACCGGCCTCTACGTCTGGTTCGGCTTCGCCTCCGGCATGTCGCTCATCGACATCGGCCGGGTACAGCAGCATTTTCGCCAGCTGTTCCAGCGCCTGCCGGTGGCCGATCCCATCATAGCGCCGGTGGATATCGAGATAGACTAGGCCCCGCTACACTCTCGCCATGCACCACAAGAAAGGGCGCCCTGTCGGCGCCCTTTGTGATCCTGTCAGCCGTTACTTGAAGGCCCGCCCTTCCAGATAGTGTTTGCGGCAGAGGGACACATAGCGATCGTTGCCCCCTATCTCCACCTGCTCGCCGTCACGCATTACCAACCCGGCTTCGTTCACCCGGGAGTTCATGTGCGCCTTGTTGCCGCACCAGCAGATGCTTTTGAGCTCCTCGAACTTGTCCGCCAGACAGAGCAGGTGGTAGGAGCCGGGGAACAGCTCGCCGCGAAAATCGGTCTTGAGGCCGTAGGCCATGACCGGGATCTTGAGCTCATCGACGATGCGGGCCAGCTGATAGACCTGCTCGCGGGTCAGGAACTGCGCCTCGTCGACGATGAACACATCGATCTTCTTCTCGCCGTGGCGCGCCTTGACCATCTCGAACAGATCGCAGCTGTCACTGAACACCTCCACCTTCAGCTCCAGACCCACTCTGGCGCGGATCACCCCGACCCCGAAGCGGTCGTCGATGACGGGCGTCATGGCCAGCGGATTCATGCCGCGCTCCAGATAGTTGAAATGCGCCTGGATGAGCTGGGTCGACTTGCCCGAGTTCATGGTGGCAAATTTGTAGTGCAGTGAAGCCATGATGCTGTTCCGAAACTGAATTTATGGGGCGCATGCTAACCAAAGCCCCTGCCAAAACCAAGGGGCCCGTGGGCCCCTTGTTTAATTTATACGACCTGGCTTATGCGACGGCCAGCGCGCGATGTTGCCGGGACTTGCGCAGATGGTAGCCGGAGAAGATCACAAACCAGAGCCCGCTGACCGTGAAGCCCGCCAGCACCGAGTGCATCAGCCCCATCACCAGATAGCCGAGCGCCGCCCCGAAGGCAATGGCGAGCGCATAAGGCAGCTGGGTCATCACGTGATCGATGTGGTGACAACCAGCCCCGGTGGCCGAGAGGATACTGGTGCTGGAGATGGGCGAGCTGTGATCACCGAACACAGATCCCGCCAGCACCGCGGCCAGCATCGGCAGCATCAGGCTGATGTCGCTGGCGGCCGCCATGTCACCAGCCAGTGGCAGCATGATGCCGAAGGTGCCCCAGCTGGTGCCGGTGGCGAACGCCATGGCGCAGGAGAGGATGAACACCACCGCTGGCAGCACCTCGATGGGCAGGTTGCCGTTGGCCATGGAGGCCAGGTACTTGCCGGTCTCCACGTCGCGCACCACGGCGCCTATGGTCCAGGCGAACAGCAGTATGTTGATGGCGGGCAGCATGGCCATGATCCCTTGCGGGGCGGCCTTCATCCAGTTCTTGGCACCGAGCTTGAGGCGCATGGCGAGACCGATGGAGACCACCAGGCTGCACAGGGCGCCATAGACCAGGGAGGAACCGACGTTGGTGTTCTCGAACGACCCGAGCACGCTGAACGGCAGGCCCTTGCCTTCCAGCACGGCGGCACCGGAGTCAATCATGAAGTAGACGGTCGCCAGGGTCAGGGTCAGGATCGGCAGCACCATGTCGATCATGCCACCATTGCTCTCCTCCGGCGATTCCATGTCCAGCCCGATGGGGCGGCCCTTGGACTCATCCCACAGCTTGCCTTCCAGCGCCCACTGCTCGTGTTGACGCATGGAGCCGATGTCGAGCTGGAACGCGATCACCACCAACACCATGATCAGGGTGAACACGGCGTAGAGGTTCATCGGGATCATCTCGACGAAGGCGGAGATGGGGCTCTGATCGGTCAGGCCATGGGCCGCCATGATGCCGCCCACCAGGGCGATGATGTAGGCCCCCCAGGAGGAGATGGGCATCAGCACACAGACCGGCGCCGCGGTGGAATCGAGCAGATAGGCCAGCTTGGCGCGGGAGATCTGGAAGCGATCGGTGACCGGACGGCAGATGGCGCCCACCGACAGGCTGTGGAAGAAGTCATCGATGAAGAAGGCAAACACCATCATGCCGGTGAGCGCCTTGGCGCCCTTGCGGGTCTTGGCGCGGCGCTCGGCCCACTCGGCGAAGGCGCGGGTGGCGCCGGAGACGCTCATCAGACTGATGAGGCCGCCCAGCAGCAACATGAACAGGATCATGTTGACGTTGTCACGGTTGAGCGCACCCTCGACCCAGACGATCTTGAGCACAGTGTTCAGCATGTAATGCAGGGAGTCGAGCGGCGAAAACTGGTTCAGCAGCAGGCTGCCGGCGACGATACCTACCCCGAGCGACACCAGGACGCGACGGGTGATGATCGCCAAAGCGACGGCCAACAAGGGAGGAATGACTGACCAACCGGAGTCGGCGTAGTGAACGATGTCCATGATCTCTTTGCACCTAAAGACAACAGGTGGAGATCTACCGAGAGGATAAAGAAACAAAACCCATGGGGAGGTAATACTCCTCAGCCCCTTCAGGTAGCGCTCCATAGTGGATGACTATGGCAGTCCTGCACCTGTTCGATGCAGAACCAGCAACCCGGTATGATGGCCTGGTCACTTCGGCGCCGACTCCTTTCCCCGAACATCGCAGGCATCACCCTCCGCTCGGTTACTCATAGGCAGCGCGCCTCTACTTAAAGGTATTCGGCGCACATTTTATCGAGGCACGGTGTGATAGCAAGTTTTTTGATTAAATTTCAATACTTGTATGGCAGCTGAACGGGAAATGGTAGTCAATTGGTGCGATAAAATTGATATAGACGATATTTTAATCTAGCCAGAACTCATTCGGAAATGAATATTATCAACTAGTCGATATATACCCCCACCTATTATCTGCCAAGCTTAATTTACCCATCGAATTAATTAATTCGCCGCACTTGACTTGATGCCAAAGCACCCTATAAATTATCGAAAAACCATCCTGTCTCTTTAATATTTTCTCGCGTGGTAGCCAATATGAACGAATTTTTGAAAGTACTGCTGAATATCCGCAGCCTGCGAGCTGTCTGCCGTGAGCTGACCCTGGAACAACTGGAAGAGGGTCTGGAAAAATTCACCGCCATCGTCACCGAACGCCAGCAGGATGAATCCGCCGATCGTCAGGCGCGCGAAGAGCACCAGAAGAAAATTGCCGAATATGCCGAAATGCTGAAGGCTGCGGGTATTGATCCGTCCGAATTGGTGGGCACAGTTGCCGTCGACAGCCCCAAGGCCAGCAAAGGCAAACGCGCCCCCCGCCCCGCCAAATATCGTTATCTGGACGATGGCGTGGAAAAGACCTGGACCGGTCAGGGTCGCATGCCCTCCACCATTGCCAAGGCCGTGGCCGAAGGTAAATCCGTGGAAGAATTTGCCATCTAATTTCCCGATGTTGGCCAAATAAAAAACCTCGCACTGGCGAGGTTTTTTATTATCCGTGTGACGGTGCTCAGCCCCGATCGGCGGCCTTGACCCAGAGCACCTCGGGGGTGTTGGTGCACACCAGCAGGTATCTCGCCACCGTGAAGAACCAGTCACTCAGCCGGTTCAGATAGGGCAAGACAGCCGGGTTGACCTGCTCGACGCGGCTCAAGCCCAGCAGCAGACGCTCGCAGCGACGGGTCAGGGTGCGCACCACATGAGCCTGTGCCGCCGCCCGGGAGCCGCTCGGCAAGATGAAATTACGCAATACCGGCAACTGGGCGCTATAGGCATCAATCTGTTGTTCGAGTCGCAGTGTCCAGCTTTCATTGACCTGCCACAGGGCCGCATTTTGCGCCTCGCTGGAAAAGGCCAGTTCACCGCCCAAATCAAACAGCTCCTGCTGCAACAATATCAACTCGGCCAATAATCCCGTCTCCTGCACCGGTATTTCGGCCATCAGCAGACCTATCTGGGAATTTAACTCATCGATGGCACCGTAGGTCTCGACGCGCCTGTCATCCTTGGCAAGCTGACTGCCATCGGCCAGTCGGGTGAGTCCCTTGTCGCCCTGCCGGGTATATATTCTCATACTGACATCCTGTTAATAATGGGAATAATCATGGACTCGAGTCCGTTGAGTTTTATCTCGTACGCCAGTGCCAGGGTTTGGCCCAGCGCGCCAGCCGGAAAACCGCTGCGCGCCATCCATACCAGATAGGGCTCGGGAATATCGATGATGCGTCGCCCCCGATATTTACCGTAGGGCATCTTGCCCGCCAGGCTAAGCAATACCCGCTCATCCGATAGATTGTCCATCTTAATCGATATTCAGATATTTATGGGTCTGGATGGAGAGCCGCCAATTACGGGCGATACAGGTTACCATGGCCAGCTCGGTGGCCCTGGGCTTCTGGCTGATGGGTTGCAGCGCGATGACCACGTCTTTGCGTAATTCAGCCGTCGCCAGCAAGACGTCGAGCTCCTCGATGTGGTGCTCGGTCGCCACCGGATGCTTGATCTCGTTGGCCCGCTCGAGGGCCGAGCGCAGCACCGGCAAGCCCCCTTTCATCCCGATCTTCGGCGAGACGGTGACCCAGGTGCTGTCGTGGGTCTGGATCTCGCTGGTGCCGCTGGTCTCGATCTGGACCTGGAAACCCGCCGTCACCAGCGCCGTCGAGAGCTCGGTGAGATCGTAGAGGCAGGGCTCGCCACCGGTTAACACCACATGGCGAGCCCGGTAGCCCAGGGTCTCGAAGCTCCCCAGGATCTCGTCCGTGCTCATCTTGCTCCAGCCATCGGACTCGTTGGAACGATCGAGCACCTCCTTGCTGTCTACCTCACGGGCCGGATCCACCACCCAGGTGTGGCGGGTATCGCACCAGGGACAGCCCACCGGGCAGCCTTGCAGGCGAACGAAGATGGCGGGCAGGCCGGTGAAGACCCCCTCCCCCTGGATGGTCTGGAAGATCTCGTTGATTGGGTAGTGCATGCTGGTCACGACTTGTTGCAAAAGGCGCGGATTATACCCCAAACAGCGGCAAGACTCACAATCCGGTTTTCTTGTGCAGGCGCGCCATGACGCCAACCCTGTCGGCCAGATACTGGTTCAGGCCACGACTGCGCAACGCGCAGGCGGGGCAAGTGCCGCAACCATCGCCCTGAATGCCGTTATAGCAGGTGAGTGTCTGCTGTCGCACGGTGTCGAGCTGACCATAGTGATCCGCCAGTGCCCAGGTTTCGGCCTTGTCGAGCCACATCAGCGGGGTCTCGAAACGAATGCCGCGATCCAGGCCCAGGGAGACTGCCTGATTGAGCGCCTTGACGAACTCGTCGCGGCAATCCGGGTAGCCGGAGAAGTCGGTCTCGCACACCCCGGTGATCACCGCCTCGGCACCCACCTGATAGGCATAGATCGAGGCCAGGGTCAGAAACAGGATGTTGCGACCCGGCACGAAGGTATTGGGCAGGCCGTTGTCTTGCAGCTCACCGCTGACCGGGATCTCGTCCCGGGTCAGGGCCGATACCGCCAGCTCCCCCAGCATGGTCACGTCCATCACCTTGTGAGCGGCAATGCCAAACGATTTGGCCAGGCGGCGGGCCGTGTCTATCTCCTCCCGATGGCGCTGACCGTAATCGAAGGTGATGGCGTGCACTTCGTCATAGCGGGCCTGTGCCTGCACCAGACAGGTGGTGCTGTCCTGACCACCACTGAATACCACGACGGCTTTTTTCACGTTGTTCACTCCTTCTCTCGGTTCTAAATAAGCGGTTCTAAATGCTCGACTCGAAATACGCGGTGTTAAGTACGGCGGCCCTGGGCAAAGTCATGCCACTGCCGGTTTAAATGGGTAAAGAGGCTCATCAGCGGGGCGAAGCGCTCGGGCTCTCCCTCCCACTGGGATAACAGATGGTAGCCCGCCTCCAGGGTCGACAGGGCCTCGGGAAACGGCTTCTTGCGAATGGAATATTGCCCCGGAATGGCGCCGAGTTTGATCCTCGGCAGCCGCAGCAAGGCCGGGTTGCTGTACAACATGCGGTAGGCCTTGCGCCAGGTGCCATCGAGCAGGATGAAATGCACCTCTTTGGCTTGCCCGCAGCCCTCGCGTACCTGCGCCAGTGTCAGGGCCTGATCGTCTGGCCACAGCAGACAACATTGCACCCCGGGGTCGCCGAGCAGGGCATTGAGCCAGTCGGCCTCGGCGAAGCTCTCTCCCACATGAATGCGGGCCTGGCTGAGAGAGGCGGCCAGCAAGGCGGCCGTCCCCTTGGGGTGAGCCACCTCGGTCGGATGCTGCAGAATGTGGAGCGGGGCAAGATGGGTCACCTGCTGAATATAATCACACAGGCAGGCTTTGAGGGCTCGGGTGCAGCGTGTACAGTAACGGCTCTCTTTGTCGTTGGGCCGTTTCATGTTGTCAGAAAAATCGGGGTTGCTCTGGGTCATCACGCTTTCGCTCGTCACTGCCTTGCTCTTCTTCACAGTACCAAATCACCTGCTCTCCTTCGATCGTACCCTGATAGCCCAGGGCGAAGGGTGGCGCATCATAACAGGCAATCTGGCCCATACCAATTTATGGCACCTGCTGCTCAACCTGAGCGGGCTGGCGGTGCTCTACAGCCTGTTTCGTGAATATCTCACCGGCTGGCACTTGCCCGCGCTGCTGCTACTGCTGAGCACGGCCGTCGGCCTCGGCATCTGGTGGTGGTGCCCGCAGACCCAGTGGTACATGGGGTTGTCCGGCGCCTTGCATGGCCTGTTCGTGTGGGGCGCGGTGCAGGATATTCGCCATCGCCGCCATTCCGGCTGGCTGATGCTGCTGGGCATTGTCATCAAGCTGGGGCTGGATTTTTACAGCGCGGGAGAGAGTCCGGTGGCCGCGCTTATCGGCGCCAGGGTACACATCGAATCACACCTCATCGGCTCGGTGGCCGGCCTGTTGCTCGGCCTCTTGCCCCTCAGCCTGGGGACTCAACCTCTCAAGTCTTGAGGCCGATGAGGGCGTGAAATGCAACAGGCCGGATCCAGGATCCGGCCTGTTGCATGTGGGCGCTATACGCTAGCCATTCAGCTCGGTGTTGATGCTGGTCAGCATGGCGGCCGGATCGACGGCCTGGGTGATGGGACGACCGATCACCAGATAGTCTGCCCCCGCCTCCACCGCCGCCCGCGGTGTCATGACCCGGCGCTGATCCCCTGCCGCCGCGCCGGTCGGACGAATGCCCGGCGTCACCAGCTTGAAGTCAGTCCCGAGCAAGGCTTTGAGCTCACGGGCCTCCTCGGCGGAGCAGACCACCCCATCCAACCCCGCTTCCTTGGTCAGCTTGGCCAGCCGGATCACCTGTTCGGCCGGGCCGACGCTGAGACCCAGCGGCGCCATGTCGGATTGCTCCATGCTGGTCAGCACCGTCACGGCGATCAGCAGGGGGGCCTTGTCACCATAGGGGACGAGCGCCTCCCTGGCGGCCCGCATCATGCGCTCGCCGCCGCTGGCGTGTACGTTGACCATCCAGACCCCGAGCTCGGCACTGGCCGCCACGGCCTTGGCAACGGTGTTGGGGATGTCGTGAAACTTCAGATCCAGGAAGACATCGAAGCCCTTGGCCACCAGCTGGCGCACGAATTGGGGGCCAAACAGGGTAAACATCTCCTTGCCCACCTTGAGGCGGCATTGGGCCGGGGAGATCTGCTCTATGAAGGCGAAGGCATCGGCCTCGTGCTGATAATCGAGCGCAACCAGTACTTTGGGATCTTGCATGTCACTTCCTATGGGTTGGTATTTCAGGGCCCGCCCCGGGCTTCGCCTGCTGGCACCCGGTCGAGCCCCGCGAGATTCAAGCGTCACGGCTCATGAGCGGCTATTCGCCGTCGAGGCCACGAATGGGTTTGATGGTGCCCCATTGACGGCAGGAGGGGCACTGCCAGAACAGCGAATGGGTGGCGAAACCACACTGACGGCACTTGTGGGTCGATTTTATCTTGATCTGCTCGCCAACCAGCTGCTGCAGCAGCTCCAGGCTCTCCTTGGCGGGACCCTCTTCGGCGCTGGCCAGCTGGAAGCCGACCAGCTGATAGAATCCCTTCATGGAGGGATGGCGCCGTAATTGACGCAGCACCAGGGCGCGCGCCTGGCTCAGGCCGTCGCGCTCCTCCACCAGATTGGCCAGGGCCAGGGTCACGCTGACACCGGCATGATCCTCCACCGCCTTCTCCAGCAGCGGGATCAGCTCCTGGCTGCGCCCCATCTGTTGATAGCAGACCAATAATTTCGGCATGGCTTCGGAGGCAAAATCCATGTCCTGCTCGAACACCCGCAACAGATCCTTGCTGGCCTCCTCGAACTTGCCCTCCTCCATGGTGAGTTCGGCCAGACGCAGGCTGGCGCGAGCGCAGGCAGGATTGACGCTGAGCGCCCGTTTCAGGCGGGTACGCCCAGTGGCCAAGTCCCCGTCACGCAGGGCACTCTCAGCCTGCTCGCAATAGAAGTGGGAGATGGGATCGGCCAGCTTCTTGCCCTGGAACTTCTGCAGACGCACGGCGACCTCGATGGCCTTGTCCCAATCGCGCAACTGTTGATGGATGATCAGCAGTTGGGTCAACGCCGTCTCCTCGAAGTCACTGTCGTCGCACAGCTCGTTCCAGATGGCCTCGGCCCTGTCCAGCAACCCGGCCGCAAGAAAATCGCGGGCCAGCTCCTGCAGCGCAAGTTGACGTTGCTCCCGGGTCAGCTGGCGACTGACCAGATTCTGGTGGATCTTGATGGCGCGATCGACCTCGCCACGCTGACGAAACAGATTGCCGAGGGAGAGGTGCGTTTCGATGGTGTCGCTGTCGACTTCCAGCAGCTGGATGAAGAGATCCACCGCCTTGTCCGACTCGTCAGACAGCAAATAGTTGAGGCCCGCCACATACTGGCGGGAAAACTGGTTACTCTGTTGCTGGGTGTCCTGGCGAACACTCCTGCGTCCCATGTACCAACCATAACCAGCGGCAATTGGCAACAGCAGGAAAAGCAGTTCAAGCATCGAGGGACATTATTCCTTGGTAGCCGACCGGGCCAGCTCCAACTCGCGGGATTGACGACGCATGGTGCGACTGAGAGTGCGATTTTGCAGCTTGAGGCGCAGGAAGAGCAGACCGAATACCAGCCATCCCAGCAAGAATCCGCCGGCGAAGAAGAATCCCAGCAGCATGGAGAGCGAGAACTCACCTTGTGCTATCAGATAATTGAACTGCACCTGCTGGCCGTTTTGTGAACCTATGGCGAGGGTCAGCACAAACACCAGCACCAATGGGATGAGGGCCAAGATACGCTTCATAAGAGCTCCCTGTCTGTAGCTAATGAGAGACCGATTATCCTTAAAATCATCGGCAGACTCTAGAGCGAATGGGAAAAGACTTTGATAAACCCGACAATTGGCGTAACCAATGTCGCAAAAATAAAAAAGGCATACCCAAGTATGCCATTTTCTGCATTATTCGATGATGTTCACGCGCTCGCGTAACTCTTTACCCGGCTTGAAGTGAGGGACATATTTCCCGGTCAGTTCAACCTTGTCCCCGGTCTTGGGGTTGCGACCCACTCGGGGGGCACGATAGTGCAGTGAAAAACTTCCAAATCCTCGGATTTCAATCCTGTCGCCGTTTTGCAAGGTCGACGCCATCTGCTCAAGGATCTCCTTGATGGCGGCTTCGACATCTTTGGCCGGCATATGCATGCGGTTGGCAGCCAATTTTTCGATGAGATCTGATTTGGTCATAAGGTTAAATCTCCTTCCCCGATCACATGCAATATTCATTTTGCCAAGATAAAAAAGGGCGGCGTAAAGCCGCCCTTTTCTTGCATCAAGGATTACTCACCCTTGGCGGCTTTGAACGCTTCCATCATAGCATTGCTGAACACAACTTCTTCTTGTTGGTTCAGGCTATCGATAGCAACACGCTCGTCAGCTTCGTCCTTAGCACGGACAGACAGGCTTACGGTGCGGTTCTTACGATCAACGCCCATGAATTTAGCTTCAACTTCGTCACCAACAGACAGCACCAGAGTGGCGTCTTCTACACGGTCACGAGCAGCGTCGGAGGCACGCAGGTAGCCTTCTACGCCATCAGCCAGTTCGATCACGGCACCCTTGGCATCAACCTCGGTAACCTTACCCTTCACGATAGCACCTTTCTTGTTATCAGACAGGTACTTATTGAACGGGTCTTCTTCGATCTGCTTGACACCCAGGGAGATGCGCTCGCGCTCCGGGTCCACTTGCAGAACAACGGCTTCGATCTCGTCGCCCTTCTTAAATTCACGCACGGCTTCTTCGCCCTGGTTGTTCCAGGAGATGTCAGACAGGTGAACCAGGCCGTCGATGCCGCCATCCAGACCGATGAAGATACCGAAGTCAGTGATGGACTTGATCTTGCCGGAAACACGGTCGCCCTTGGCGTGAGTTTCGGCAAACAGCTGCCACGGGTTGGATTTGCACTGCTTCAGACCCAGGGAGATACGACGACGCTCTTCGTCGATGTCCAGAACCATCACGTCAACCACGTCGCCAACGTTAACAACCTTGGACGGGTGGATGTTCTTGTTGGTCCAATCCATCTCGGATACGTGTACCAGGCCTTCCACGCCTTCTTCGATTTCAACGAAGCAGCCGTAGTCGGTCAGGTTGGTCACGCGGCCAGACAGACGGGTGGTCTCCGGGTAACGCTTGGCGATAGCAACCCAGGGATCTTCGCCCAGCTGCTTCAGACCCAAGGATACACGGGTACGCTCGCGGTCGAACTTCAGAACCTTGACAGCGATCTCGTCGCCAACGTTGACGATTTCGGAAGGATGCTTAACGCGCTTCCACGCCATGTCGGTGATGTGCAGCAGGCCGTCAACACCACCCAGATCTACGAATGCACCGTAGTCGGTCAGGTTCTTGACGATACCCTTAACTTCTTGACCTTCTTGCAGGTTGGCCAGCAGGCTTTCGCGCTCGGAGGTGTTCTCGGTTTCGATCACGGCACGACGGGAAACCACAACGTTGTTGCGCTTCTGGTCCAGCTTGATGACTTTGAACTCGAGTTCTTTGTTTTCCAGGTGAGCGGTGTCACGGATCGGACGCACGTCAACCAGAGAACCCGGCAGGAAGGCACGGATGCCGTTCAGCTCAACGGTGAAACCACCCTTGACCTTGCCGTTGATGATACCGATAACGGTAGCTTGCTCTTCGTATGCCTTCTCAAGCTGCAGCCAGGCTTCGTGGCGCTTGGCTTTTTCGCGGGACAGCTTGGTTTCGCCGAAACCATCTTCGATAGAGTCCAGAGCCACGTCAACGGTGTCGCCTACATTGATTTCCAGCTCGCCCAGGGCGTTCTTGAACTCTTCAGCAGGGATGGCAGACTCGGATTTCAGACCGGCGTCAACCAGTACAAAACCGTTCTCGATAGCAACGACGGTACCCTTGACGATGGAACCTTGACGGGTTTCAACGGCGTTCAGGGACTCTTCAAAGAGTTGAGCAAAAGATTCGATCATTGTTTGTGTCACAAATGAAACATCCACTCGCAATCCGGCACAAGCGGGGTTGTTTTAAATTATCTGCGCCATCCATGGTGCAGACGACTGACATCAACTTGCGCTGATATCACCAAGTTGTTGCTCTGCATAGGCCAGTACCGTCACCAGCACTTCGTCTATGGTCATCGACGTTGAGTCTACGACGAGCGCGTCTTCTGCGGGTTTCAGGGGGGCAACGGCGCGATTTCTGTCGCGATCATCACGTTCCCGAATCTCGGTTAAAAGACGCTCAAAGTTAACATCAAAGCCCTTATCTTGCAACTGCTTATAGCGGCGCTGCGCCCGCTCTTCCGCGCTGGCGTCGAGGAAAATCTTCACCTCGGCCTCGGGAAAAACCACGGTACCCATGTCGCGGCCATCGGCGATGAGACCCGGTTGCTGACGAAAAGCACGCTGACGACGCAGCAGGGCTTCGCGCACCCGGGGGAAGACCGCAATCTTGCTGGCGGCGTCGCTCACTTCCTGGGAGCGGATGGTACGGGAGACATCCTCCCCTTCCAGCACCACCTTCACCTGGTCACCCTCGACCTGGAATTGCACATCCAGATTCGCGGCCAGGGGCACCAGCGCCGCCTCGGCGTCAAGCTCGACATCGTGGTGCAGGGCGGCCAGCGCCAACACCCGGTAGATGGCGCCGGAGTCGAGCAGGTGCCAACCCAGTTTCTCCGCCAACAACTGGCACAGAGTGCCTTTGCCGGCACCGCTCGGGCCATCGATTGTCATCACGGGGGCCATCTGGGGCATAATTTTTCTCCTGCGCACGCTGCATGTTGACGGGTTGCACACATCCCTGCCGGGATGGGGTAATGGGCGCCGATTATACCCGAATGCACGGAGTCTGGCAGTTGTCAGACCACAGATTTGCGCGGAAGTCGTCGTGATTGCGCCTATTATGACCAATCCGGCCAAGCAGTCCTCACGGCAAGGTTTTGTTCTTATGGTTGTTATGGATGAGGCGCGCTAAACTAGCCGCCTTTTTTAAGCAGTTGTAGTCAGGAGCAACCCTATGAGCAGCATTAGCCTGGTGGCTAAATCCAAGTTGCCGACCCCTTGGGGCACCTTCACGCTAGTTGGCTTTCAGGAAATCGGTACAGGCAAGGATCACGCCGCACTGGTGATGGGTGATATCGCCGACGGCGAGCCCGTGCTTGGACGCATTCACTCCGAGTGTCTGACCGGAGACGCCCTGTTCAGCCTGCGCTGCGACTGTGGCTTCCAATTGCAGGCCGCCATGCAGAACATCGCCAAGGCTGGCCGTGGCGTCTTGCTGTATGTCCGTCAGGAAGGGCGTGGCATCGGCCTGCTCAACAAGATCCGGGCCTATCACCTGCAGGATCAGGGCGCCGACACCGTCGAGGCCAACGTGGCGCTGGGCTTTGCCGCCGACATGCGCGATTACACCATCTGTGCCGATATGCTGAAGGCCTTGGAGGTCAAGAGCCTGCGCTTGATGACCAACAACCCGCGCAAGCTCAAGGCGATGGAGAGTTTCGGCATCCCGGTGGCCGAGCGCGTTCCCCTGCAGGAGGGACGCAACCCCCACAATGAGTTCTACCTCTCCACCAAGGCGAACAAGCTGGATCACCTGCTCAAGAAGTAGTGCTTAATTCTCTTGCGACCCTTGAGAAACGCCTCCCAACGGGAGGCGTTTCTATTGGATAAAACGGCATTCAACAAGATCCCATGCTGTCTATCTTGCTTGTGACAGCAGGAAATCTCTAAGCGCCCGGTTGGCCATGGAGAGGGGATCCCCACGCCGCCAGGCCACGCAGAGATCGAGGAAGATCGGCGGCGCGAAGGGCACGCCGATCAGGGCTGTCTCCTCGTCCAGCGCCATGCGCAGGAAGGTGGTCACCGCAAAACCCTGCCTCACCACCGCCTTGAGCAGCGGGATCAGGTTGCTCTCGAACGCGATGTTCGGCTCACAGCCCAGCCCCTGCGCCAGCACCTCCATGTGTTCGCGATGATAGAAGCCACGTCTGAACATGGCGAGCTCCTGGCCGAAGAATTGCGGCAACGAGACGCTGGTGGCCTGGCGCAGCGGATGCTCCTCCCCCACCACCACCAGCATCTCTTCGCGCAGCAGCTGAGCGCCCTCCAGCGCCGGCGGCAGATCGCTGGTGATGAGGATCGCCAGATCCAGGCTGCCGTCCACCATGCGGCTGAGCAGCTCCCGGGAGCCCGCCTCCTCCACCCGGATCTTGAGGCCGGGATAACGGTGCTTGAACGCCATCAGGATCGGGGGGAAATAATAGGAACCCATCATATAAGGGATGCCGATGCGCACCTCCCCCCGCTCCAGCCCCTTGAGCTCCGCCATCTCCGCCTCGGCCTGATGCATCTGCAATAGCAGCCGTTCGGCGTGGCGGCAGAGCACCTCCCCCTCCGGGGTGAGCCGCACATTGCGATCCTGCCTGTCGAACAGACGCAGCTCGAGTTGGCTCTCCAGCTTGGCGATGGCCATGCTGACGGCCGGCTGCGCCACGTGCAGCGCGCTGGCGGCCCGGGTGAAGGAACCCGCATCGCGCACCGCCAGCAAATAGGTCAACTGCTTCAGGTCCATATCAATTTCATTTATGAGGTGGATAACATAAATATATTATATTTATATTCAGCGCCGCACTATTCTGCCAAAAAGTCATCGGGACAACCGCATATGATCGAAATCGGCAGCCGCGAATGGATACGCGCCACCTTGGCCCTCAGCCTGGGTTCCTTCCTGGTGTTTCTCAATCTCTATCAGACCCACCCCCTGCTGCCCCTGCTGGCGCAGGTGTTCTCCGTCAGCCCCCTGTCGGCCGGCTGGACCCTGGCGGGTTGCACCGCCGGCCTCGCGGCCTCGTTGCTGCTCTGCGCCCGGCTGGCGGATCGTTTCGGCCGCCGCCGGATCATGCTGTGGAGCCTGGCCGGCGCCATCCTGCTCTCCCTGTGCATCCCGCTGATCAGCCAGTTCGATCAGCTGGTGATGCTGCGCATCCTGCAAGGCGTGCTGCTGGCTGGGCTGCCTGCCACCGCCATCGCCTACATGGGGGAGGAGTTCAGCAAACGCGCCCTGCTCTCGGCGGTGGGCGTCTACATCGCCGCCAACTCCCTCGGCGGGATCGCGGGCCGGGTAGTGGGCGGCCTGCTGGCTGGCTGGTTTGGAGATTGGCAGCATACCTTCTTCGGGATCGGGCTGATAAGCCTCGCGCTGCTGCCGCTCGTCATCTGGCTGCTGCCGCCCCAGACCCGCTTCGTGGCCGTGGTGGCCGAACCCGGCCAGTTGCGCCGCGCCATCGCCAGTCACCTCGGCAATCCGCTGCTGGTGGGCGCCTATCTCATCGGCGGCCTCAACTTCATGGTGTTCCTGAATCAATACAGCTACCTCACCTTCCTGCTGGCGGAAGCCCCCTTCTCCCTGCCGACCCAGTGGCTCGGTATGCTGTTTCTGACCTATCTCACCGGCACCGTCGCTTCCTCCTTGAGCGGTCGCTGCGCCAATCGCTGGGGGGCCCAGCGGCTGCTGCTGGCCGGTATCGTGCTGATGGCCATTGGCAGCCTGGCGCTGCTACAAGGCTCCCTCACCGCCATCCTCATCGGTCTGCTCATCTCGAGCTTCGGTTTCTTCCTCGCTCACGCCTGTGCCAGCGCCTGGGTCGGCCAACACGTGGAGCACAACAGGGCGTTGGCCTCGTCGCTCTATCTGGTGGGGTACTATCTGGGGGCCAGTCTGGGGGGGCTGTATTTGCACCCCTTCTGGGAGCGCGGGGGGCTTGGGGGATTGGTGCTCGGCATCGAGCTGGTATTGTGCGTCACCGCCGCCTTGAGTCTCTGGCTCGGTCAGGTGAAGGGACGCGCGGCGCGTCCCCTCTCCTGCCATTCCACGCCCTAGCACATCCGAGGCCCTGCTCATCGAAGCAAGGGCCTGGCATCACGAATTTATATGCCGTCGTAATAGTCCGGCGGCACCGGCACCACGGCGCCGGTACCCAGCTCCTCGTCGATCACCTCGCTTAAGGGACGCAAGTGGAATTTCACCTGACCCGAGGGCAGCATCAGCCCCACGTCCGGGTTGCGACCATCATCAATATTGCCTGTCTTGAACGGCAGAGCCGGGTGCGCGGCCAGTAGCGCGTGCAGTGAGGGCACCACCAGCTCAATGTGTTCCAGCCCCGCCTGATGGCTGCGACCCGGTTTGGGGGCGGCCAGCTCGATGCAGGGCACGCTCACCTCGTTGACGCAGACCGGCTGATGCAATCGATAGGTGGCGATGGGTCGCCCGCCAATCATGCCCTCCACCAGCAAGACCCCGTGACGCGCGAGCTGCTCTTTCAATTCGAGGTACTCGGGCAGGCTGGCGGCGCGGTAACAGAGGTGATCCACCCGCGGGGCGCCTTGCTCCCCCATGAGGGCGCGCAATTCGGTCAGTAGTTGGCAAACAAATGGGGCCATGGGCCCCAGTGTGGTATCCAGTGGATGAGACATGATCACCATTTCTTCTTGGGTTGGAACAGGACATCCAGCTCGTCCGCCTCTTTGTCCTTGAGGTGTTGCAGCTCTTTCTCGCTGTGCTGCTGCAGGTGCTCTTCCAGCTGACGCATCCCCTGACGCATGTCTTCTTCCCGCGCCAGCAGGTAGGCGTCCTTGTCGGAGACGCTGGCCAGGGCACCCAGCCCCTTGGTAAAGAGCTGACGACAGGTACCGTATTGCCCCTGGATCTGGGCATCCATGGCCCGCTTGACCAGGTTGGCGATGTTGATCTTGAGCTGCATCAGCTCGAGGCGCCGATCCTCCTGGGCAAAGCCATGGGGATCTATCTTGCCCTTGTTGTGCTCGACCCGCAGCACGGCCCGCATCTTCTTGGCCAACTGCAACATCTGGATCGCCTGCCGATCGGACTCCGGGGTCTTGAAGTGCCCCTCGTCCTGGCTGCTGTAGTTCTCCTGCACGTTCTTGATCTGGGTCTGGACGTCGGCGATACGCTGCTTGATCTGATTGCCGGGCATCACTTGTGCTATGGCACGATAGGCATCCAGGATCCTGTGCTGCAACAGCAGCACCATGTTCTTGGAAAAGGGCACCAGGTTGACGTTCAGCAGCACCTCTTCGGTCTCGTCCGCCACGGCCTTGTGGCGCGCGATGGCCTGGCGCTTGTCGGCTTCGGCCTTCTGTTTGTATTGCTGCACCACGTTATAGGCGATGACCAGAAACAGGAGTGCGCCAATCGACAGCAATATCAAGGTCAAAATCATAGGGTGTACAAACTCCTGTCCCAATCCAATTGCGTGATCCTACAACAGCTTACCCGCATAAGGTAGCGCGGGGTTCTGCCCTGTCTCACAGAATGCAAGCCGGCTCCGCCGCGGGTCGCGACAGGCACGTCGCCACCACTCATATCGCCCTCGCCCCTCATTACTTGAGGCAAAACCCCTTGGAATGCAGGAATCCCAGCATGAAGGGGCGCGCCTCCTTGCCGAGGATGGCCTTGATCTGGCCGCTCCAGGTCTGCTGCTTGTTGTTGCCGCTGCGGGCCAGGTAGTAGTCGTGGATCTGCTCATCATATTGGGCAAGCAGAGCGCGATCCAGGGTCTCTGGATAGCGGTTCTCGTGCACCACCAGCCCCCTCGGCAGACGCGGTTTCTGCTCCGGCTGCTGGGCGGGATGACCGAGGCAGAGGCCAAACAGCGGGATCACCAGATGGGGCAGCCCGACCGCCTCGCTCACCGCCGCCACATTGTTGCGAATGCCGCCGATGTAGACGCCGCCCAGCCCCAGGGACTGGGCCGCCAGCAAGGCATTCTGGGCCATCAGGGCCCCGTCGATGGCGCCGATCAGGAGCTGCTCCGCATAGCCGGTCTGAGCATCGGGCACTATCTGGCTGTGGCGCTGGTAGTCGGCGCAAAACAGCAGGAACTCTGCCGCCTCCGCCACATAGGCCTGGTGCCCGGCGAGCTCGGCCAGGGTGGCGCGCAGCCCCTTGTCCGTCACCCGGATGATGCTGTTGGCCTGCAGGAAGCTGGAGCTGGAGGCGCACTGGGCGGCGCTCAGGATCTGATCGAGCTGCCTGGTCGTGATGGGCTCGGGGGTGAACTGACGAATGGAGCGATGGGAAAGGATGAGATCGATGGTCGGGTTCATGAGGCCTCCAGGAAGAAGGCCACACTGTACCCAAAAAAAGCGAGGGGCCCAAGGCCCCTCTTTCCCCTTAAGGGACAGGATACACATACGGCGCCTGCAACCCGAGGGGGAAGCCCAGCGCCCAGTACAGCAGCAGGAAGCAGGTCCAGCTCACCAGGAAGGCCAGGGAGTAAGGCAGCATCATGGAGACCAGGGTGCCTATCCCGGTGCTCTTCACATACTGCTGGCAATAGACCACCACCAGCGGGAAGAACACCATCAGCGGGGTGATGATGTTGGAGGAGGAATCCCCCACCCGGTAGGCCGCCTGGGTCAGTTCGGGGGAGATCCCCACCGCCATCAGCATGGGCACCAGAATGGGGCTGATCAGCGCCCACTTGGCGGAGGCCGAGCCCACCACCAGGTTGACGGTGGCGGTGAGCAGGATCATGCCGACGATGGTCACCTCCCCCGGCAGCGCCAGGGCATGGAGCACCTCGGCGCCGGACAGCGCCAACAGGGTGCCGAGGTTGGAGTCACCGAAGGCCTTGATGAAGAGCGCGCAGAAGAAGGCCATCACCATGTAGGAACCCATCTTGTTCATGGTGGCCGACATGGCGTCGATCACGTCCTTGCCGCTCTTGAAGTTGCCCGCCACGAAGCCATAGACAATGCCGGGCAGGATGAACAGCAGGAAGATGAGCGGGACGATGGACTTCATCACGGGGGCGGCGAAGGTGGTGAGAGAGCCATCCGCGGCCCGCATCGGCGAGTCGTTCGGTGTCAGGGCCAGCCCCAACAGGACGATGGCCGCCAGCATGGCGAAGCCGGCCCAGTTGAAGGCCCAGCTCTCCCGTGCACTGTAGCGCCCCATCTCGTCGGCACTCGCCAGATCCTCGTTGAGCGGCACATGCTGGAGGCGCGGCTCCACCACCTTCTCGGTGACAAACCAGCCCACGCAGATGATCAGCAGGGAGGAGGCGCCGGTGAAGAAGATGTTGCACAGGGTGTTGACCAGATAATCGGGGTCGAGCAACTGGGCCGCCGACTGGGTGAAGCCTTGCAGCAGAGCGTCCCCGCCGGAGGGCAGGAAGTTCGCGGCAAAGCCACCGGAGACCCCGGCGAAGGCGGCGGCTATCCCCGCCAGCGGGTGGCGTCCGGCGGCGTGGAAGATGATGCCGCCGATGGGGATGACCAGCACATAACCCGCGTCCGCCGCGGTGTGGCTGACGATGGCCACCAGGATCAGCATGGGGGTCAGGAAACGGGCCGGGGTGACCTTCAGCAGCTTCTTCAGGCCGGTATTGATGAAGCCGGACTGCTCGGCGACGCCGACCCCCAGCATGGCCACCAGCACTATGCCGAGCGGCGCGAAGCTGGTGAAGGTGGTGACCATACTGGCGAGGAACTCGGCCAGCCCGGCCCCGGTCAGCAGGTTGTTGACCACCACGACCTCCCCGGTGCGGGGATTGACCAGATCGAAGGAGAACTGGGAGAGGACCCAGGAGCCGACCCAGACGATCAGCAGGGCGTAGAGGAACAACATGGCAGGATCGGGCAGCTTGTTGCCCGCTTTCTCGACCCCGTTCAGGAAGCGATTCAACCAACCCTTTGACGGGTTGGCAGAACGCTCGTTGGTAGTAGCCTGACTCATTTGGTGATACTCCATGACCAAGGAATGAGCGCGCATACTAGCGATAACGTCTAATGAATCCCATAACGTGAGACAAAAATTCGATTAATTATGTTTAATTTGGCATGTCGCGCTTCAAAAACGCGACATTCCGCACATTATCTGCGGCAGCGTCAGCCGCTCGTCAGCGGAAAATGCCCCACCTTGCAGCGGATCCCGAAGCCCGTCTCCGCCACCTCGGCCGGTGTCATGGGGGTGCTGAACAGGAAACCCTGGAAGACGTGACAGCCCTGGGCGCGCAGGGCCGCCAGCTCGTGCTCCTCCTCCACCCCTTCCGCCAGGATCCCGAGCCCGAGGCTGGTGGCCATGGCGACCGTGGCCCGGATCACCGGCAGGTTCAGGCCGACCACGAAGGAGCGATCCAGCTTGATGGTGTCGATGGGCAGCCGGTTGAGATAGGCCAGGGAGGAGTAGCCAGTGCCAAAGTCGTCGATGGCTATCTTGATCCCCTGCTCGCTCAGGGCGTCGAGGATTTCGATACAGCCCTTCATGTCCAGCATCAGCACGGTTTCCGTCAGCTCCAGGGTCAGCAGGCTGGCCTCGACGCCAAACGCCTTGAGCTGCTGCGCCACCAACGCGGGCAGGCTGGCGGATAGCTGGAAGCCGGACAGGTTGACCGACATCGGCACCCGCACCTGCCACTGGCGCTGCCAGGCCCCCATCTGGCACAAGGCGGTGGAGAGCACCCAGTTGCCGACCTCGCGAATGAGCCCCATCTCCTCGGCCAGCGGAATAAACTCCGCCGGCGAGACGTGCCCCAGCACAGGGTTGTACCAACGCAGCAGGGCCTCGAAGCCGATGAGCTTGCCCTGGGCCACGTCAACCTGGGGTTGATAACGCAGGCTCAGCTCGCCCCGGCCTATGGCCTTGGCCAGAAACTGTTTCAGGGTGAGCTTGCGGTGCAGGGTCTGCTGCATGCTGGGGGTGAAGCGCTGCCAGCGCAGGCGGCCCATCTGCTTCGCCTGGTACATGGCCATGTCGGCGCGGGTGATGAGGTTGTCGCCGTCGTCCGCATCGTCCGGGTAGATGGCGATGCCGATGCTGCCGCCGATAGTGACCTCGGGCACGCCGCTCAGCTGCAGCGGCTTGGTCATCTGGGAGAGCATGAGATCCGCCACCTCCTGCGCCCTGTCGCTGGAGTTGCTAAGCGGCACCAGGGCGGTGAACTCGTCCCCGCCGAGGCGCGCCAGCTCCACGTCCCGCGGACAGATCTGCTTGAGCCGCCCAGCCACCCGCTCCAGCAGGCGATCCCCCGCCTTGTGGCCGTAGTTGTCGTTGACCAGCTTGAAGTTGTCGAGATCCATGAACACCAGGGCGAAGCGCCCCCCCAGGCCGCAATAGGCCTCGAGGGATTTCATCAGTCCGTAGCGGTTGAGCAGGCCGGTGAGGGAGTCGTGCCAGGCCAGGTGACGGTGCTCAAGCTCCTCGAGCTTGCGATCCGTGATGTCACGCATGGTGAGCAGGATCCGGGCCCCTTGCTGGATGTGGCGAAACTGGTATTGAAACCAGCGCATCCCCTTGAGGGTGCGGCACTCCCCCTCGGCCACCACCTCGTCAAGGCGAGACAGGCGCCGATAAAAGACCTCGTCACAACCGGAGAAAATCTGGGTCAGCTGGGTGGTGCCCGCCCCGAAACACATGTCGAAATGGTGGTTGCCGCTTTCGAGGCGCCCCTCGTTGTCGAACAAGCAAGCCAGGGTGTCGCCGGTGGCGAGGGAGGATTCCTGATAGAGGGTGTCGGCATCGATCACCGCCTCCGTCATCATCATCAGCCGTCCGGCTATCTCGACCCCGGAGAGCCGCAGATAGACCTGCTTTTTTACTCCCTTCGGGGAGAGGGTCCACCACTCGTTGTAGCTGCGACCCTGCTGAAAGTCGCCGAGATAGCGTTGCAGCAACAGATCGATGGCGGCGGCCATGTCGGCCGAGAAGTCGCGGGATTGCAGCTCGGCCAGGGAGCTCGACTCCCACAATCCCAGTGCGGGGCCATTGGCCCAATAGATGTGATGACGCTGGATGTCATAGACCCAGATGGGCGTATGGAGGACATCCATCCCATGGAGCAGGCGTTCGTCTAGCGTATTCATGTAAGGTGATGATTCATGCTGAGAGCTCATAGCAAACACCAGCCACGGCAGGCTCCTGAACGCTCCCCCGTGCTGGTACAAAATCCGATCCGGCCCATAATCTGGAAACATGCACGCGAGAAGGGGCAGACATCATATGAAAACGCTACATGTGATCCCCATGGTCAGAAGAAATGGACTCACACTGATATTGTTGGGCATGGTCATAACCATTGCTATGATTTTTATACTTTTTTTTCTCCATGAACAACTATTAATCCCTGCCATATCCGCCCTGCTGGTCGGCTTGCTGACAGTTCTTGTCGGGGTGCTGAAGTTGGGTGAGCCTCATTTTAGCCTCTCTCTGTGTCAGGATTGCCTGCAATATCACCACAAGTACGGTGGCTGGCTCCTGAAATGGAGAAATATTCAACGTATTGACCAACCGCGTATTCATTTGGGCTGGGATCTGGTGGCCCTGCCCTACATCGGGTTGAAGATAAAAGATTACGACGATTTTTTGACGCTGATCACACCCAGACTGGCCGTGCGTCTGCTGACCGAGCAGCGGGCCGTGCTGCTGCAGGCGATGCGCAGTGAAGGCTCCGATTGCCCCGCCGGTGGCTGCGGTGCCGGGCTGCTGGGAGAGGGTCTGCTGGAGGAGAGCCGCTTTCGCTCCCCCTCGGGTCAGCGCTACGAGGGGGTGATCGCCATGCTGGGCAACCGCATGGTCAGGCTGCGGGATCTGCTGGGGTATGATCTGCTGGTGCCGGACAACAGCCTGGACCGCCCCCCTGCCGATTTCGTCCATTTGCTGAACCAATACCGGCGCGAGTCGAATCTAATCCAGATCAATTAAACGCCGGATTGCGCTTGCCAAGCCCGGCGACTCTTCATAAGGTCTCCGGCTTGTTACAAACACCCCCTAAGCCGCTTATGAAGTACATCGAAGAGTTCTATCTGTTCGTCAAGGTGGTGCAAGAGGGCGGTTTCTCCCACGCCGCCGCCGCGCTGGGCATGCCGACCGGCACCATCAGTCGACGAATTTCCCAACTGGAAGAGCAGCTCGGCTGCAGCCTGCTACACAGATCCACCCGCAAGCTCCGCCTCACCGATGAAGGGCTGCGCTATTACGAACGCCTGTGCACTCCGCTCGCCGAGATAGAGCAGGCCACCGGCGAGATCCAGGGCCAGGAGCACGACATCAGCGGCCTGATCCGCCTCGCCGCCCCCATCGCCCTCTCCAATACCATCCTGGTCGACATGCTGGCGGACTTCGGCCTGCGCTATCCCCAGGTGCAATTTGACATCAGCCAGACCAATGATCACGCCCCCCTCTGTGATCAGGACAGGGATCTGGTGTTCTTCAACGGTGAGCTGCCCCAGTCTCTGCCCAACGCCCTCTGTCTTGGCCACATCCAGTACGGCCTGTTTGCCTCCCCCCTCTATCTGGAGAAGATGGGCACCCCCTCACACCCGGCCCAGCTGGAAGAGCACGATCTCATCCATTGCTGGCCCCACCAGCACTGGCAGTTGACCGGGCGGGACGATCAGGGCGAGCAGGTGGTGCAGATCAAGCGAGTCCCTCGCCTCAACGTCAATCAGACCCAGGCTGCCGTGCGAGCCGCCAGGCGCCACCTCGGCATCGTCAACGCCCCGCTGCACTATGTGCACCCCTTCTTGCAAGATGAGCAACTGGTCGCCGTCCTGCCGGACTGGCAATCGGGCCGTCGCCCCTTCTACATGCTGCTCTGCCAACCCCAATTCACCCCGCTGCGTGTTAAGATGTTCGCCGAATTCGTTGAAAAATATTCCGCACGCTACCGCAGCCATCAACGGGACGATCAATTTTTACCGGCGATGCCCCTGCCCATTGCATCTGACGATTGATGGCGCACACTTAGCGCAATGCTCGTTGCACAGGCCGCTAACACTATGAATGTATTGATATGTGATGACTCGGGGTTCGCTCGTAAACAATTGGCCCGCGCCCTGCCTGCCGACTGGCATGTCAACCTTCATCAGGCCGCAGACGGTCTGGAGGGGGTAGAGCAGATCCTGATGGGCCACGGGGACCTGATCTTTCTGGACCTGACCATGCCCCAGATGGATGGCTATGGCGTGCTGGAAACCCTCCAGCGGGAGGGATTGCGCAACAAGGTGATCGTGGTCTCCGGCGACATCCAGCCGGAAGCCTATCAGCGCGTGATGGCGCTGGGGGCCCTGGACTTCATCAAGAAACCCGCCTCCCCCGAGACTCTGCGTGCCCTCCTTCGTCAGCACGGTCTGTGGCAGACGGCCACGCCGGCGGCGCTCGCCGCCTCCCCGGATCTCAGCCCGTCCCCGCTGCAGAGCGCCATCTCGTTCACGCCCGAGCTGCGGGATGTCTATCAGGAGCTCGCCAACGTCGCCATGGGTCAGGCCGCCGATCTGCTGGCCCGCCTGCTCGATGCCTTCGTGCTGCTGCCCATCCCCAACGTGAATGTGCTGGAGGTCTCTGAGCTGCACATGGCGCTCTCGGCCGCCGCCGAGTCGGATACCCTCTCCGCCGTCTGCCAGGGCTTCATCGGCGCCGGTATCGCCGGCGAGGCCCTGCTGCTGTTCCACGATGCCAGCTTCCAGGATCTCGCCCGCTTGATGAACCACCAGGGCGAGCTGGATCACAACGCCGAGCTGGAGCTGCTGATGGACACCGCCAACGTGCTGATCGGCGCCTTCCTGCGCGGCTATGCCAACCAGCTCGACACCCCCTTTAGCCAGGGTCATCCTGTGGTGCTCGGTCAACACAGATCCATTCAGGATCTTATTCAGACCAACCAGAGCCGCTGGCGCCGTACCCTGGCCATCGAGATCAACTACCGGATCCAGGGGCATGCAGTGCAGTGCGATCTGTTGCTGCTGTTTACCGAAGATTCCATCGCCACCATGAACAATAAAATCATGCATATGCTCTAGCGATTTGCTGACGATGCCATCGCCAACATCAATAACAACATCAATAACAACATCAATAACAACATCAATAACAACATCATGCGCATACCCCGGGAGTGACCATGGAAATCCGTGAATTTCATTGGCTGATGAACATAGTCCAGAACCTGGACGTGGGGCTGGTCGTGCTCGACAAGGGCTACAGGGTGCAGGTGTGGAACGGCTTCATGGAGAGTCACAGCGGCCGGCTGGCCGGTGCGGTGCGGGATCTGGTGCTGTTTGACCTCTTCCCCGACGTCGACAGGGCCTGGCTCGAGCGCAAGGCGAACATGGTGTTCAAACTCAACAACCGTGCCTTCAGCACCTGGGAGCAACGCCCCTACCTGCTGCGCTTCTCCAACTACCGCCCCATCACGGGCTCGGCGCCGCACATGTACCAGAACCTGACCCTGGTGCCCCTGGCCGATTTTGGCGGTGAGGTCACCCACCTGGCCATCATGATCTACGATGCCACCGATGAGGCCATGCTGATCATGGGCCAGCGCCAAGGCTGATCCCGCTCCTCACCCGCACAAATAAATGTCTAGTCCTGAAATAGGTTTACACATTTTCGTCTAGCTTCACGTGACTCAGAACCCCCGATGCACCGCATCGGGGGTTCTGTATTTCAATGCCAAGTGAGGTCGCTCCAGGTTGTAAATATCCA
>NZ_JAKZFK010000039.1:0-35512 GCF_022549315.1 Aeromonas sp. MR16
TGCTCTACCAACTGAGCTATTCCCGCAACAGGATGTCATCTGCACATGATTGGAGCGGGAAACGAGACTCGAACTCGCGACCCCGACCTTGGCAAGGTCGTGCTCTACCAACTGAGCTATTCCCGCATCGGAATATCATCTACAGAATCTAACTAAAAGCATTGGAGCGGGAAACGAGACTCGAACTCGCGACCCCGACCTTGGCAAGGTCGTGCTCTACCAACTGAGCTATTCCCGCAACATAGATTGTCTTGAGGTGCTTGCTGATGATTGGAGCGGGAAACGAGACTCGAACTCGCGACCCCGACCTTGGCAAGGTCGTGCTCTACCAACTGAGCTATTCCCGCATCGGAACATCATCGGCAAATTTTTTGGAGCGGGAAACGAGACTCGAACTCGCGACCCCGACCTTGGCAAGGTCGTGCTCTACCAACTGAGCTATTCCCGCAACTACCTTAAAACGGCCGCACAGCATTTGGTTGCTTGCGCTACTGTACGGGAGCCGAATTATAAGAGCAGTCATTCCAATTGCAAGGGCTTTTTTGTCACTGTGCGGCCGTTCGCTCAAAAGCTGTCCGAACTGCCGATTTTAGCAGCCTGGCATCGCGCCGGCGACGCCAAGCCCTTGCCGGCAACTCAGATTTTGAAGACGTGGCTGCGGTAGAACTGCAGCTCGGCGATGGATTCGCGGATGTCGTCAAGAGCCTGGTGGGAGCCACTCTTGGTGAATTGATCCAGCAGTTCTGGCTGCCAGCGACGGACCAGCTCCTTGATGGTGCTGACGTCGACGTTGCGGTAGTGGAAGAAGGCCTCCAGCTCGCTCATGTGCTTGACCATGAAGCGGCGATCCTGGCCGATGCTGTTGCCACACAGGGGGCTGGTGCGCTCCGGCACCCACTCTTGAATGAACGCCAGCGTCTCGGCCACGGCGCGCGCCTCGTCATATTCACTCGCCTTGACCCGGGCTACCAGACCGCTCTTGGTGTGGGTGTTAACGTTCCAGTCATCCATCTTGGCGAGCTCGTCGTCGCTCTGGTGGATGGCAATGACAGGCCCCTGTGCCAGCACGTTCAGATCCTTGTCGGTGACGATGGTGGCGATCTCCAGTACCACGTTCTCTTCGGGGTCCAGACCCGTCATCTCCATGTCGATCCATACCAGGTTCTGCTCGCTGACTGTCATGATTGCTCTCTCTAGTGGGAGGAATGGCGGAGTTTTGCCAATTTGCATGTATCATACTGGCTTTGGATCTGTTCATAAACTGGCGAATCGAGTGGCAAAGAAAGCAAAACTCAATCTGGGTCAACAAAGGCGTGTCCAGGCCAACCGCGAACGGCGGCTGCAAAAAGATCACAGCACAGTGGTCGATGACACCCTGTTTGGCCCGGCCATCGAGGGGGTGGTGATCAGCCGCTTCGGTCAGCATGCGGACGTGGAAGCCGTCGATGGCACCATCCACCGCAGCAATCTGCGCCGCAGCAGCATCAGCAGCCTGGTGTGCGGTGACAAGGTGGTCTGGCGTCCCGGCCTCAATGCCGCAACGGCGGGGGTCATCGAGGCGGTGCATCCGCGCCACTCGGTGCTGACCCGGCCAGACTTCTACGACGGGGTCAAACCCATCGCCGCCAACATCGACCAGATCATCATCGTCTCGGCGGTGATGCCGGAGTTCTCCACCAACATCGTCGATCGCTACCTCGTCGCGGCAGAAGATGTGGAGATCCAGCCGCTCATCGTGCTGAACAAGGTCGACATGCTCGATGACGCCGCCCGCGCCCGCATCGAGAGCCAGCTCGCCCCCTACCGCAAGCTCGGCTATCAGGTGATCCTGGTGAGCTGCGAGAGCGGCGAGGGGCTCGATGAGCTCAAGGCCCAGTTCGAAGGCAAGATCAGCATCTTCGTCGGCCAGTCCGGGGTGGGCAAGTCGTCCCTCACCAACGCCCTGATGCCGGGGCTGGATGTGCTCACCGGCGAGATCTCCGAAAACTCGGGGCTCGGCACGCACACCACCACCACGGCGCGGCTCTATCACTTCCCGAGCGGCGGCGATCTCATCGACTCCCCCGGGATCCGCGAGTTCGCACTCTGGCATCTGGAAGCCGACCGCATCACCTGGTGCTTCGTCGAGTTTCGTGACTACCTGGGTGGCTGCCGGTTCCGTGACTGCACCCACAAGAACGATCCCGGCTGCGCCCTGCGGGCGGCGGTCGACAGCGGCGCCATCAGCGCGGATCGCTTCCACAACT
This sequence comes from Aeromonas sp. MR16, assembly GCF_022549315.1. Classification (NCBI taxonomy): domain Bacteria; kingdom Pseudomonadati; phylum Pseudomonadota; class Gammaproteobacteria; order Aeromonadales; family Aeromonadaceae; genus Aeromonas; species Aeromonas sp. MR16. The sequence goes on from NZ_JAKZFK010000039.1 coordinate 2,247, forward strand.
ATCACCGCATCCTGGAAACCATGCAGGAAGCCCGCCACGGTCGGCAACAAGCCCGGCTGTGACCCCATCAACCCATTTTAATAAAGTCGATGAAGATCATGAGCATCACTGACAACCTGAAAATTGCCGGTCAATACTGCCTGCCCAAACACGCCGTCTCCCGCCTGGTGGGCAAGCTCGCGGCCGCCGAGGCCGGCAGCCTCACCACCAAGGTGATCACCGCCTTTATCAAGCAGTACCAGGTCGACATGAGCGAGGCGCTGCACGAAGACCCGGCCCACTATTCGAGCTTCAACGCCTTCTTCACCCGCGAGCTCAAGCCGGGGATCCGCCCTCTGGTGGAAGATGCCATGACCCTGGCACTGCCGGTGGACGGCACCGTCAGCCAGCTCGGCCCCATCCATCAGGGTCGCATCATCCAGGCCAAGGGCCACGACTACAGTGCCCGCGAGCTGCTGGGGGGCTTCGATGATCTGGTGGCGCCGTTCAAGGACGGCGACTTCGCCACCATCTATCTGGCGCCCAAGGATTACCACCGCATCCACATGCCGCTGGACGGCGTGCTGGAGAGCATGGTGTTCGTGCCGGGGGATCTGTTCTCCGTCAACCCGCTCACCGCCGAGAACGTGCCTAACCTGTTCGCCCGCAACGAGCGGGTGGTCGCCACCTTCCGCACCCCCCATGGCCCCATGGCACTGGTGCTGGTCGGTGCCACCATAGTCGCCAGCATCGAGACCATCTGGGCCGGCAACATAGCGCCGACCAAACACAAGGAAGTGGTGCGCTGGGACTATAAGGGCGATGAGGCCATCACCCTGCAAAAAGGCGCCGAGATGGGCCTGTTCAAGCTCGGCAGCACCGTCGTCTGCCTGTTTGGCCCCGGCATGCTGGCGGGCTTCGAGCCCCATCTGGCCAACGGCGTGACGACCCGCATGGGACAACCCTTCGCCAAGCTGGCTGCAGCAGAATGAGTGACCAACAAGGCACTTCGCAGCCGAAGAATCCACTGCATGGGCTGACCCTGGAGGCGATTATCACCGCCCTGGTGGCCCACTACGGCTGGGAACAACTCGGGAAGGAGATCGACATCCGCTGCTTCACCCAGGATCCCAGCATCAAGTCCAGCCTGAAGTTCTTGCGCAAGACCCCCTGGGCACGGGAAAAGGTCGAGAGCCTCTATCTGTACGTCCAGCGCAAGCAGGCAAAACAGGCAGGATCCCGCAGTGTTTAAATCCAGCCTGACGTTCTTGTGCAACGCCCCCTGGGCAGGGGAAAAGGTCGAGAACCTCGACCTTTACGTCCAGCGCAAGCAGGCGAAAAAGAAGGAAGACCCCGATGGCGTTTAAAATTACTTACACCTACGGCAAAAAAACCAAAGAGATCGGCTACGCCAACGACAAGTTCAACAGCATCTACGATGCCATCGCCGCGGCCGAGGGGATCAACCTGGCCAGCTTCCACGCCATGGAGGCCCAGCTGGCCCAAGTCTGCCGCCGCGACAAGAAGAGCGTGAAGGATTACCGGGAGAACTACTTCAAGGAGCTGGGTTTCTCCAACATCGTCATCGAACGGGATGGCCAGGAGTAATATGCGCACTCTGACCCTGATGGCCGCCTCCTTGCTGCTGGCGGCCTGCAGCACCCCGGAGCAGCACCTGGTGGGCAACGATCAGGATGCCCACGGCTGCCGTGCCAGCGCCGGCTACCAGTGGTCCGCCCTGACCGAGCAGTGCGTGCGCCTGTTCGAGCAGGCCATCCGCCTGCAATCCCTCGAAGCCAGCGAGACCGGCAGCGCCTTCGTGCTGTTCAACGCCGATCAGCGCGAGGCCGAGCTGACCCTGCCAAGCGGCGAGCAGATCCGGCTGATCCGGCAGGGGGACGAGGGCAACTGGTCCTGGCAGGGCGGCGCCTATCAGCTCTTCCCCTGGAAGGGTTATCTGCTCAAGTCCGGCGAGCAGGTCCTGTTCCACGGTGACAGCGCGCTCTGATGGCCAGCCAGCCTTCCCACAAAGCCCCCGGCCCCTGCCGGGGGCTTTTGTTTATAGGCGGCGTGGATGAGTGAACGGCCACCTCTTCCCGCCGGAGAGTCCAAAAACAAAAACCCCGTTGCAGGCAACGGGGTTTTTCGTGCGGGGCTGCAGGGCAGGATCAGTTGCCGAGGGTGGCAAACAGGCTCTGCTCCAGGCTGCCGCGGGAGACGCAGACCGGCGTGATGGAAGGGGCCTGCACGCGTTCGCCGGAGGACTCGACGAAGTAGAGCTGGGTGTTGCCCTTGACGTTGACGGTGGCCACGCTGTTGTTGCCGCTCTGGGTGATGATCAGGTTGATCTGCAGATTCGGGTTGCCCAGCGCGACCTTGGAGCCCATGGTGCCGCAATCCAGCCACTCCAGGCCATCGGCCGAGTTCTCGACGTTGGCGGTCATCAGACCGGAGCCACGCTGGCTGTTCTCGATGTTCAAGCCGTGATCGCCAAACCACTTCTCGGCGCGGGCCCACACCAGATCGACCGGGATCTGCATCTCCTGGGTGTTGTTGGTCGCCTTGGCAACCGGCGGGGTATAGCGATACTGCTCGCCGCCGTTGTTGTCACTGGCACAACCTACCATCAGCAGGGCCAGGGCGCCCCCCATTATCTTCTTCATGCTGTTTCTCTCGTCCATAAGGCCACCTGAGGCCAACCGGCGGCTATTATGGCGCCCGCGACACGGGCTGTCAGCAGGGATCCACATAAATGGCGGACTCTTAACCCACGCTTTACAAAACTGGCCTGTTATCATAGATTTGCTCGAAGTCTCCCCCGTGAGTGCTCACGTGAATTCTTTGCTCTCCCTGGCGCTGCTGCAGCAGATCATCGACCAGTTACCCATGAATATCTTCTGCCGGGATACAAACGGACGGTACCTGTTTGCCAACAAGGTCTTCGCAAGGGAGGCCGGCCTGCAGTCCCCCCGCGAACTCATCGGGAAACTGGATGCCGAGATGCCCTGGGGCGATGCCTTCCGGGAGGAAGATCGGCGCCTGCTGGCCGAAGGCAAGCCCCTGCTCCATCAACAACTGCACTGCCACAGTGGCGATGCCACCAGCTGGATGGAGATCCACAAGGTGCCGCTCTATGACGAGCAAGGGGAACCGCTCGCCCTGTTCGCCATGATCAGCGCCATAGACAAGCGCAAGGAGCTGGAGCAGACCTTCCGTCAGCAACAGCTGCTGCAGCGCCGTCTGCTCGATGCCATCCCCGACCCCATCCGGCTGGAAGATCACCAGGGCGTGCTCATCGACTGCAATCAGGCCTTTCTCGACTTCATGGGACTGGCGGCGAGCGAGGCGCTCGGCCATCGTGTCGCCCCCCGCCTGCCCATAGAGCAGGCGCTGGGACGCGGTGAGTATTGCCTGATGGATGCCCATGGTCAGGGTCGTCACCTGGAGATAACCCGGGTCGAGGTGCCGGACGACGAGGGCAACTCCCTCGGCATTCTGACCCTGAGCCGCGACATCACCGGGCTGCGCACCACCCAGGCCCAGCTGCAACAGGAACAGCACTACGACAGCCTCACCGGCCTGCTCAAGCTCTCCCACTTCCTGCAGACCAGCCGCCATCTCGGTGCCCGCAAGGCCAGCCTGCTGCTGGTCGATCTGCAACATTTTCGCGAGATCAACGATCGCTTCGGCATCCGGGTCGCCGATCGCCTGCTCAGCCAGGTCGCCCGCCGTCTGCAGCGGCTGGCACCGCCCCAGTCCCTGCTGTGCCGGGTCGCGGCCGATGACTTCGCCCTGTTGCTGCCGGAGCTCCCCCTCTCCTTGAGTGACTGGAGCCGAAATCTGCAGCATGAGCTGATGACCCCCTATCAGGTCGAGGAGCACAGGATCCAGATCCCGGTCTTCCTCGGCATCGCCCACGGCAAGGCCAAGGATGCCGAACGCCTGCTGAGCCACGCCGAAGCCGCGCTGGCGCAGGGCAAACACCAGCAGCAGCACTGCACCCTGTTCGATCCCGAACTCGATGCCAGGCTCAAGCGCCGCCAGCTCATCGCCGCCCAGTTGCCGCTCGCCATCAAGGCGGCCGAGCTGACCGCCGTCTATCAACCCATCATCTGCACCCACGACAACCAGTTGCACGGTGCCGAGTTGCTGTGCCGCTGGCCCCACCCCGCATTCGGCATGATCTCCCCCGACGAGTTCATCCCCCTGGCGGAGGAGCTCGGCCTCATCGGCCAGCTCGGTCAGCTGATGCTGGAGCTGGGCTGCGCCCAGCTGGCGCGCTGGCAAGTGGCGGCGCCGGACCTGGTGCTCTCCATCAACCTGTCGCCGCTGCAATTTCGCGATCCCGAGCTCTGCCAGCAGATCTTCGCCTGCATCGAGCGCCACGGGCTCGCCCCCTGGCAGCTGGAGCTGGAGATCACCGAGGGGGTGCTGATGGAGAATGCCGACGAGATAGAGAGCAACCTCGCCAGCCTGATCGAGGCCGGCTTCCATCTCGCCATCGATGACTTTGGTACCGGTTACTGCTCGCTGGCTTACCTGCCGCGGCTGCAGGTGGCGACCCTCAAGCTGGACAGGAGCTTCACCCAGGGGCTCGCGACCAACCAGGCCACCACCGCCATAGTGCGCTCCGTCATCGGCCTCGGCCACGAGCTCGGTATCAAGATCACCGCCGAGGGGGTGGAGACTCAGGAGCAGCAGGAGTGGCTAGCGCAGGCGGGATGCGATCGGCTGCAGGGCTACCTGTTCAGCCGTCCCCTGCCCCCCGAGCAGTTTGCCCGCGACTACCAACTGCTCGCAGTCCTCTGAAGCACGCGTAGCAAAAAGGCCACATGATGTGGCCTTTTTGCTATTTGAATCCGGGCTTATTCCTGGCAGCAAGTGCCCAAGCCGTCATGGTCCACACCGTATTTTTCGAGGGGAAGGGTCAGCATCTTCTCTATGTCGGCATGTCGGCGGCCAGGGGACCCGGCTTATTCCTGGAAGTAGGTGCCCCAGCCGTCGTAGTCCACGCCGTATTTCTCGAGGATCGGCAGCATCTTCTCGATGTCGGCGAGGATGGGCTCGATCTCCAGCTTGCGCTCGACGGTGGCGTCGAAGCAGAAGATGGTCGCGCCGTCATCCAGCTCCATCTCCTCGGCATCGGTCACTTCGAAACCGGCCTTGAACAGGTCGACGGCGGCCTTTTCCAGCAGATCGAAATCCTGGCAGGCAAAGTGGTGCTCAATCTCGTAATCCATATCCGCATTGCTGCCGTCGGCCAGCAGCTCGTTGACGATGGCGGTGGTCTCTTCGCGCCACTCTTGCATGTTGATACTCATATAAACCCCAGACGGTATTGGATGGTTGTCGACACCCTGCTGGCGGGCACTCTGCGGCAGAGTCAGCCCAGATCGCCGCCAGGCAGTTGGTTGCGGCAAAGCATACTCGCAGAGCGCATCAGGCTCAATGCGAGGGGCCAAGATAACCGCCACCCGAAGAGAGGCACCACCTTTGCTCAAGGAGGCAATACCTCGGCGGCGGGCAGACATGGGCAACAAGCGGCCAGGTTGCTCGGATATCGAGCAAACGATGCGACAATCCGCACCCCATAGTTGACACCCCAGTCCAGAAAGGGTTTAATGCGCGCCGTTGCCCAGATAGCTCAGTCGGTAGAGCAGGGGATTGAAAATCCCCGTGTCGGCGGTTCGATTCCGTCTCTGGGCACCAATAATTCCTCCTTAGTTCAGTCGGTAGAACGGCGGACTGTTAATCCGTATGTCACTGGTTCAAGTCCAGTAGGAGGAGCCAAATTCGAAAGGCCCGCTCATCTGAGCGGGCCTTTCTGCATCTGCCATTCTCGCGCCTTCCTCCCTAATATCGATTCTCGTCCCCGTGCCAGACGTGCCCCGCATGACAGGCCCGCGCGACCTCATGACAGGGATCATCGGCATGGCTGCGGAAGAAATGCTGATCCTGCTGCAGCAGGAACGCACTCATCGAGTGGCTGATCCCGGCCAGTGCCTCGCCGGCGGTCAACCCTGCCATCCGATGATCGGTGGCCAAATGGGCCAGAACTTTCTCACGACTATTCATGATCGCCTCCCTCGTTGAATCGTGCCGTAAATTGACGATAGCAGCAGGTGCCAGACTATCGCAAACCCGCGCCAGCAAAGGGCCCCAGCCTAGTCCCTCCGTGTCGCTCAAGCGACTGATACCCGAGCAATGCTCATGCAAAAGGCCCGCTACAGTGAGCGGGCCTTTTGTACTCTTGCTAGCCGCCGTTACAGGCCGCCAGCAGCAGGGTCGCCCCGCAGGTGGCGCTGAATACCAGCAACCCCGCCTGCAGCACACCCTCCGGATCTGTCTGCTTCCTTTTTTTCCTGAACCTTATCCATTTAGGCTTCATCGAGCCCACCTCGTCCTGTTATGCGTCAGCTCTCCTGCCCTCCTCGGCAGGCCGCTCATCTTTGTCCGCACGCAATCCCTCGTCAATCACCCCGACACAATAAATATCCTCGCGCGCCGACCCCCGGTTCCAAGGAGAGATGGCGCTATCAGGGTGTTAACAATCTGGAAAACCGGCGTGACCCGCTTGCGTGCCAGGGCTATCATGAAGCCGACGATTTCCGACCCCAGGGAGACCCCAGATGAGCAGCCCCTTGCATTACGTGCTGGATGGCATCCATTGCGAGCCACATTTCTTCAGCGTGCCCCTCGACCACCAGCAGCCTGACGATGAGGAGACCCTCACCCTGTTTGGCCGCACCCTCTGTCGCCTTGACCGGTTGGACGATGACCTGCCCTGGCTGCTCTATCTGCAAGGGGGCCCGGGGTTTGGTGCCCCGCGCCCCTGCGCCAACAGCGGCTGGATCAAGCGGGCCCTGCAGGAGTTTCGGATACTGCTGCTCGATCAGCGCGGCACCGGCCACTCCAGCCCCATCCACGCCGAGGCCCTGGCCCATCTCGACCCGCACCAGCAGGCGGACTATCTCAGCCATTTCCGTGCCGACAGCATAGTGCGGGACGCCGAGCTCATCCGCGAGCAGCTGAGCCCGGATCGCCCCTGGAGCCTGCTCGGCCAGAGCTTCGGCGGTTTTTGCAGCCTGACCTACCTCTCCCTGTTCCCGGACAGCCTGCACGAGGTCTACCTCACCGGCGGGGTGGCCCCCATAGGCCGCAGCGCGGATGAGGTCTATCGCGCCACCTACCAGCGAGTGGCGGACAAAAACCGGGCCTTCTTCGCCCGCTTCCCCCACGCCCAGGCCATCGCCAACCGGCTGGCGAGCCACCTGCACCGCCACGATGTACGCCTGCCGAACGGCCAGCGCCTGACGGTGGAGCAGCTGCAGCAGCAGGGGCTGGATCTCGGCGCCAGCGGCGCCTTCGAGGAGCTCTACTACCTGCTGGAGGATGCCTTCGTCGGCGAGCGGATCAACCCCGCCTTCCTCTACAAGGTGCAGGCCATGCAGCCGTTCAACACCAACCCGGTGTTCGCCATACTGCATGAATCCATCTACTGCGAGGGCGCCGCCAGCAACTGGGCGGCCGAGCGGGTCAGGGGCGAGTATCCGGTACTGGCCTGGGCACCGGGCAAGGACTTTGCCTTCACCGGCGAGATGATCTTCCCCTGGATGTTCGAGCAATTCCGCGAGCTCATGCCCTTGAAAGAGGCCGCCCACCTGCTGGCCAGGAAGGCTGACTGGGGCCCGCTCTACGACCCTGCGCAGCTGGCTCGCAACAAGGTGCCGGTGGCCTGCGCTGTCTACGCCGAGGACATGTACGTCGAGTTCGACTACAGCCGCGAGACCCTCAAGGGGCTGGCCAACAGCCGCGCCTGGATCACCAACGAATACGAGCACAACGGCCTGCGGGCCGACGGTGAGCAGATCCTGGACCGGCTCATCCGCCTGAACCGGGATCGCTGATCCCGGCCAGGCACAAATACCCAATAATAAGATAGAGGGCGGATAACAAGCCGCCCCATCCTCTGGAAGCAGCACAAAATAATAAGGATCACCCATTGGATCACCCGGAAATCTCGGCCGGCTGGCTGAGCCGTCTCTTCTATCACTGGACGGGCCCGCTGCTGCGCAAGGGGCTGAGCAAACCCCAGGTCACACTCGACGATCTCTATCCCCTGTTACCGGAAGACAGACGCGACGAACGCGCCGATGCCTTTCTGCGGCTCACCGCCACCGCGCCGGTGCGCCCCTGGCCCATCATGGCCTTCATCTGGCGCCATTACCGCGGTCGCATCGGCCTGCTCACCCTGCTGCAACTGCTCGGCATGATGGCGACCCTGGCCAGCCCCTGGTTGCTCAACCACAGCATGACCCAGCTCGGCGCGGGCGCAGCCACCGGCCACAAGCTGCTGCTGGCCCTGGCCCTGTTCGCCTCGGTGCTGGCCGCCGGCATGCTGGCGGAGCACTCCCTGCAACTGGCCCTCAAGATGCACGTCCCCATCCGGAGGCTGCTGGCGGAATCCCTGCTCGCCAAGGTGATGAAGCTCGGCGGCAAGAGCTTCGATGACAGGGCCGGTGGCCGGGTGCAGAACCTCATCAACCGGGATGTCTGGGATATCACCTGGATATTGGCGGATCCCGCCATGCCGCTCACCATGGCGCTGCAACTCATCGGTACCATAGCCCTGCTGGTGTGGCAGGTGGGCAGCGCGGGCCTGGTGGGCTTCGCCGTGCTCACCCTGCTGCTGCTGGTCTCCACCCGGATGGTGCGCCGCATGAACCAGCAGGAGCAGCAACTCAAGCGCCAGCAGGACGAGCGCAACGGCATCCTGGCGGAGTACATCAAGAAGCTGCGGCTGGTGCGCCAGAACGGGCTCGGCGCCTTCTTCACCGGCGCGGCCAACGCCAAGCGCCAGCAGGAGCTCGGCGTGCTCGGGCGGGTGCTCAAGCTCGATGCCATCAACAGCTTCCTGATGATCAGCACCCCGCTCTTGGTGACGCTCGCCACCTTCACCACCTATCTCGCCTCGGGTCAGAGCCTGACCCTGCCCCAGGTGTTCACCACCATAGCCCTGTTCGCAGTGCTGCGGATCCCCATGATGCGGCTGCCCTACCTCATCCGCACCCTGATCAACTTCAATACCGGCTTCAACCGGCTGTGTGAATTCCTCAACAGCCCGGAACAGCACAGAGACCTCAGCGACCCCAGCCTGCCGCTGGGCGCCCTGCGGATGGAAAACGTCACCGCCCTGCATCAGCAAAAGCCGGTGCTGCAAGGCATCAGCCTCACCATCCAGCCGGGGGAACTGGTGGGGATCACCGGGGCCACTGGGGCGGGCAAGAGCTGCCTGCTGCACCTGGTCGCCGGCTTTGACAACGACTTTGCGGGGAGCATCCGCCGCCACGGCCGGGTCGCCCACCTGGGCCACAAACCCTGGCTGATGAACGACAGCATTCGCAACAACATACTGTTCGGCCAGCCCTGGCACGAGGAGCGCTACCACTGGGTGCTCGGCGCCTGCGCCCTCGGCGCGGACCTCAGCCTGCTCAGCCACGGGGATCAGACGCTAGTGGGCGAGCTCGGCACCCGGCTCTCCGGCGGCCAGCAGCAGCGGGTCGCCCTGGCCCGCGCCCTCTATGCGAAGGCCGACATCCTGCTGCTGGACAACCCGTTGTCGGCGCTGGATCCCATCGTCTCGGCCCAAGTGCTGGAGCAGGGGCTCGCCTTCAAGCCGGGCCCGACCCGGCTGCTGGTGAGCCACGATCCGGACGTGCTGGCCCACTGCGATCGGGTGATCCGCATCGAGCAGAGTCAGCTGCGGGAGCTCGATGCCCACCAGCTGGCGGATCTCATCCAGCATCCGCAGCCCGTGCCCCTGGTGGCGCCCCAGGAGGCGGAGCAATTCAGCGAGGAGAAGGTGGTCGAGGGCAAGGTGGACTGGGGGTTGTTCGGCTTCATGTGGCAGCGCCTGGCCGCCCCCGGCGCCATCCTGATCGCGTTGCTGCTCACCCTGGGACAGGAGGGGCTGCGCATCGCCTCGGATCTCTGGCTCGGCGGCAAGGCCGAGGTGGCGGATGTGCGCACCCTGCTCGGCATCTATGTGCTACTGGGGGCGGGCTCCCTCGTCTGCATCATGGTGGTGCGGATCATCAACTACAAACTCGGCCTCAAGCTGGCCTGGACCCTGTTCGACGGCATGCTGGGCCGCATCAGCCGCGCCCCCATGGCCTTCTTCGACAAGGTGCCCCAGGGGCGCATCCTCAACCGCTTCGATCGGGACCTCGGGGAGGCCCAGGAGGTCTTGCTGTCCATGTTGATGGGGCTGTTCGCCATGCTGATCTCGGTGCTGCTGCAGGTGGTGGTGATCGGCGTCAACATGCCGCTGCTGCTGCTCATCGCCCCCCTGGTAGGCTGGGCACTCTATGTGCTGCAACGCCGCTACCGGGCGGTGCAGCTCAAGCTGCGGCGCCAGTCCTCGGTGCTGCGCTCGCCGCTCTACATCAGCATAAGCGAGACCATTCGCGGCGCCCCCGCCCTGCGTCTGGCCGGGGCCGAGCGCTTCGCGCTGGATCAGGTGCTGCATCACTATGACAACAACCTGCGCAGCTGGTACACCACCACCTCCATCAACCGCTGGCTCGGCATGCACCAGACCCTGCTCTCCGCCGCCCTGGTCGGGGCCGTGGCGCTGATGGTGGCCTTCAGCAACAGCTCGCTGCTGGGGGCCGTGGCCATCACCTACGCCTTCACCGCCTCGGCCATGCTCAACTCCCTGATCCGCACCTTCGCCGAGGTGGAGCAGGTGATGAATGCGGTGGAGCGGGTGCGCGAGTACAGCGAGATCGAGAGCGAGCGCCAGGAAGGTGAGCCGCTCGCCACCCCTCATCCCAGGGTGCGCTTCGACAACCTGGGGCTGCGCTACCCCGAGGCGAGCCAGTGGGCGCTGCACAAGGTGAACTTCGAGCTGGCCCCCGGCGAGAAGGTCGGCGTCTGCGGTCGCACCGGCGCGGGTAAGAGCTCCCTGCTCGGGGTGCTGCAGGCCATGTATCCGGTCTCCCAGGGGGAGATCTACTACGACGAGCAGCCGCTGTCGGCGCTGGCGCCGGAGGCGGTGCGCGATCTGTACGACACCGTCTCCCAGATCCCCCTCACCTTCTTTGGCACCCTGCGTGCGAATCTCGCGCCCCTGACCGAGCAGGATGACGCCGCGCTGGAGCTGGCCCTGGCCCGAGTCGGTCTGGCCGAGCGCTGCGCCGGTCGGCTGGACGAGGATCTCGACAAGCTGCAGCTCTCCGCCGGCGAGACCCAGCTCCTGGTCATCGCCCGCATCCTGCTGTCGCGCCGCCCGCTCATCGTGCTGGACGAGGCCACCTCGGATCTCGATCACGGCGGCATGCGCAAGATGGCGGAGCTGCTCTATCGCTACCGACCGGAGGCCAGCTACCTGGTAATAGCCCACCACCTGGAGCCGCTGTTGTCGGTGGACAAGGTGGTAGTGATGGAGGCGGGCACCGTGGTGGAGCAGGGATCCCCGGTCAGCCTGCTGGCGAACCCGGACTCCCGCTTCCACCAGCTGTTCGCCGGTCAGGTCAATCGCCAAGTCGCGGAGCTCCATGTCTGAGGCGGGCATCAACCGGTGAATACCCTGACGTAAAGAGGGCTGCCTGCGGGCAGCCCTCTCTTGTCGTGCGTTGGCCTCAGCGCTCCATGATCTGGGTCACGTCGTCCTTCTTGATCAGCATCTCCCGCCCCTCGGCATCGTAGTAGCGGTACATGTCGGTATCCTCATCCAGCTTGGGTTTGCTGTCGGTGGCGATCATGCGCCCGTCCTTGGTGCTCATGATGTATTGAGAACTGCAGCCCGCCAGTGCCAGCACACAGGCCAGGATCATCATCAGTCGTTTCATCACCGTCTCTTCTCCCTCCCGCATCCTCGGCACGAGGATGTTTCTTGAAGCCTAGCTCAGCCATCTGCCCCCGAATAAGCGGACCATCAATATCAGGATCACCTACGTAATCCTCTGCTTTACTACTATACGGCAGCATATGTGCAAACCCCATATGAAAAAGGCCGGACATCTGTCCGGCCTTTTTATCGCAGTCTGCTCATGACTTGGCAGGCTGACGCTCACCGGTGACGATGGGGTTCTTGGGGTCAGCACTCCACTCGTACCAGCCGCCGTCGTAGACGCTGATCCGCTTCCAGTCCATCAGCCAGGCGTAGAAGAAGGCTTCGGAGGCGCGCCAGCCGGTACCGCAGTAGAAGGCGGCCTGCTGGGTTGGCTCTATGTTCCACTCGTCCCACATGCTGAGGATCTCGCGGGCCGGTTTCATGGTGCCATCCGGGTTGTGGAAGTCGCTCATGCTGTTGGCATCCACCCCACCCCGACCCCACTTGGCCCCTGGGATGTCGCCCTTGGGTTTGATGTAGCTGTAGCCGGAGGTCTTGCCGATGTACTCGTCCCAGGTCCGCACGCTAACCAGGGCGCTGTCGGGCTGCTTGAGCAGCGCTTTCGCCTGACTCAGGGTGGTGTAGTACTCGGGGTGTGCCGGGATGCTGACGCCGAACTCCTTGGCCGGCTTGAAGGTATTGGTCAGGCCGGTCTCGGTGCGCAGGTGCTGCACGAACCAGGCATCCAGGCCACCGTCCAGCAGCCGCACGTCTTCCACCCCGGCATACATCATCAGGTGCGCGGCACGGGCCGCCGCCATGGTGTTGCGACCATAGAGGATGACGGTGGTGTCGTGACGGATGCCGTTGTCCAGCAACAGCTTCTTGAGCGCCTCATCGGACACCTTGTTCCACAGCGGCTCCTCTTCCAGGCGGTTGGTGTCGATGTACCCGGCCCCCGGAATGTGGCTCAGCAGGTAGGCCTTGGGAGCGCCCCAATCCACCTCGAACAGCTTCCAGTCCCCTTTGGGGGCGGCTGCGACCGGCTTGCCGGCCTGCAGATCCGCCAGCCAGAGCGGATAGACCAGCTGCTGCCAGCGCGCCAGGTACTCGCGCGGCGCATCCTTCCAGCCCTGCAGCTCGAACAGCTGCTTGATGCCCTGCTGACGCAGCAGGCGAGCCACCTCGGCCACGGCGCGCGGTTCGCCATAGAGCGCCACCGGCTTGTCCGGGCTCAGCCCCTTGTCCTTGAGCGCCTTTGGCCACTCTTCGTCACTGTATTTCCACTCGGCGGAGAGGTTCTCGGCGCCAGTCACGTGGCCACCCTGCTGCTCGTCCACCATGGGCCAGCCCTGGTAGAAATAGCTCGGGCGGGTATCCAGGATGACCGCCTCCTTGGCCTTGGCATCGACCAGGGTCAGCGGGGGCAGTTCGGCGGCAAAGGCGGGCAAGGCACACCAGAGCAGCAAGGTCGCCAGGGTGGCCCGTAGCAGGCCCATTATTCGTTTCATGATGATGTCTCGATTCAGAGTGAACAAGGTTAAAAAATAGAGCGGCCCAGGCGCTCCGCCAGCAGCTCCAGCGCGGCCGTACCGGCCAGGGAGTTGCCGGCCTTGTTGAGCTCGGGCGACCAGACACAGACACACAATTCCCCGGGGATCAGCGCCATGATACCGCCGCCGACCCCGGACTTGCCCGGCATGCCGACCCGGTAGGCAAAGTCACCCGCCTCGTCATAGAGGCCGCAGGTCGCGAGCAGGGCATTGACCTGCTTGGTGGTGCGCGCCGGCAGCAGCGGCGTGCTCTCGCCGAGGGGCACCCCGCGATTGGCCAGATAAAGGAAGGTGCGGGCCAGATCGACACAGCTCATGCGGATGGCACAGGCATTGAAGTAGCTTTGCAGCACCTTGTCCACCTCGTTTTCGAAGTTGCCATAGGCCTTCATCAGGTAGGCGATGGCCGCGTTGCGGGCCGCATGCTGATACTCGGAGCGCGCCACCACCTGATCCGCGACGATTGCCGGATTGCCCGACAACCGGCGCACCAGCTCCAGGGTACGCTGGCGCGGGGCGGTGAGACGGGTCTCCAGCAGATCGCTCACCACCAGGGCACCGGCGTTGATGAAGGGATTGCGGGGAATGCCCTGCTCGAACTCCAGCTGAACCAGCGAGTTGAACGGCTGGCCCGAGGGCTCCTTGCCGACCCTGGCCCAGATCTCGTCCTCCTGATAGAGGGTCAGCGCCAGGCTGAGGCTGAGGGCCTTGGAGATGCTCTGGATGGAGAAGGGCTCGAAGGCGTCACCGGCGGTGAACAGCTCCCCCTCCACGGTGCAGACCGCGATGCCGAGCCGGTCGGCGGGCACCTGAGCAAGCGCGGGAATGTAATCGGCCACCTTGCCTTGTCCCAGCAGCGGGCGAACCTGCTCAAGAATGCTGGCCAGTAATTCGGATGACAACACCATTGGCTATTCCATGAGGTGAAACGGGGTGAGGGAGCCCCCCCACCGACAAAAATCCCGCCGGCGGCGGGATTTTCTATCTGCCCGAGCGGGCACTTGGTATCAGGCGGGCTCGCCGTACCAGAGGTCGAACAGCTCGGTGACCACCACGGCTTCCATCCCCTTGCCTTCCAGCCAGGATTTGATGGCGGCGCGGTCTTCTTCGGTACACTTGCCAAGCTGCTGGGTGCAGATCATGCCTTCCCAGGCCAGGTGACCCGAGCCGGCGAAGGCCAGCTTGCGAGGTTCGATCACTTCATCGATCAACGCATCGACCAGCGCATCGATGGTCTCTTCGGCGGTGCCGACCGGGAAGTTGAAACTGATGTCGAATCCCATTTCCTGGAATTCGTCGACGCGCAGTTTCTTACGCAGACGGCGACTACGATTGGCCATGATAGCTCCTTAGGTTAATTGACGGGTTATTAGCTAACGCGTTTGAAAATCAGGTCCCAAACCCCGTGCCCCAGGCGGTGGCCACGTTGTTCGAATTTGGTCAGCGGGCGCCAGTCGGGACGGGGCACCCAGTTGCCGCTCAGGGCGGTATTCTCATAGCCTTCGGCGGCGCTCATCACTTCCAGCATGTGCTCGGCATAGTTTTCCCAGTCGGTGGCCATGTGGAACACGCCACCGATGGCCAGCTTCCGGCGAATGTCCTGGGCGAACGCCGGCTGCACGATGCGACGCTTGTGGTGACGGCTCTTGTGCCAGGGATCCGGGAAGAACAGCTGCAGGCAGGCGAGCGAGCCGTCCGGGATCATGTGCTCCAGCACCTCCACCGCATCGTGGCAGATGACCCGCAGGTTGGTGACGCCGGCTTCCTGGGCGGTGCCGAGGCAGGCCCCGACGCCCGGGGAGTGCACCTCGATGCCGATGAAGTTCTTCTCGGGGGCATTCTTGGCCATCTCCACCAGGGAGGCGCCCATGCCGAAGCCGATTTCCAGTACCACCGGGGCCTCACGGCCAAACAGCGCCACCATGTCGAGCGGGGCCGGTGCGAAATCGATGCCCATGACCGGCCAGAGATCTTCCAGGGCCTTCTCCTGTCCTTTGGTCAGGCGGCCTTCGCGACGGACGAAGCTGCGGATCTTGCGCATGAACTTGCCGTCTTCGTTAAATACATCTTGGGTCACTGGCATAATCAAATTGCTCGTTATTGCATCCGTCTGGGTCACAGACGACATAAATGGATTGTTCGTCATGTCATCGGCCCGGCCACACACGACGGGTAAATCCTGCGTCATTTCAGCGGCCGGTGAAAACCGGGGAGCGAATTATCCCAAGATAGGCTCAGGGCGCAAGTGTTTCGCGCAACAAATCCCCGTCTCTGACCAATTCCGCCAGCATGGTTGACAAATGCCACCCCCTTCACAGAATCTGCCGGGCGTCAGGTGCATCCTGACACGCGATAATAAAGCCATACACAACAAAGGATTGCAGTATGAAAAAAACAGTATTGACCCTGGCCATCGCGACCCTGCTGGCCGGGTGCAACCCCTCGGACAATGATTCCCAGCCCCCCGCCCCCGCCAGCCAGGCTTACGAGTATCTGGTGCAACTGAGCTCCAGCGCCGAAGGCATAGGCGCCAGACCCACGGGTACCGAGGCCGAGACCCGCGCCGCCGCCTGGATCCAGGATCACCTGACCGGCTGGGGCTACGAGGTGCAGAACCAGCCATTCAGCTACACCAAGAGCGGCGCCAGCAAACAGTCCCAGAACCTCATCGCCGAGCTCAAGGGCCAGAGCGACAAGGTGATCCTCATCGGCGCCCACTACGACAGCACGGGTGACAAGAAGGGATCTGAAGGGGCCACCGACAACGGGGCCGGGGTCGCCGCCCTCTTGGCGGTGGCCGAGGCGCTGAAGGATCAGACCCTGCCCTACACGGTGCGCTTCGCCTTCTTCGGGGCGGAAGAGAACGGCCTCAACGGCTCCAAGGCCTATGCCGCCGGCCTGGACGGCGCCGCCGTCGCCCAACTGCTGGCCATGGTGAACTACGACACCATCGCCGGCGGTGACATCGTCTATGTCCACTCCGCCCACTCGGACGTGGCCGAGTACAGCTGTGCCGAGCCGGGCCGCTACAGCTTCGATCCCAAGGTGCGGGACCGTCTGCTGGCCATCTCCAAGCAGGGCGCCACTCCCTTCGCCATTCACCCGAGCTATCCCGGCTATCCGGAGGGGGAGACCGGCAGTTGGTCCGATCACGCTCCCTTCGCCTGCCTGGGGGTACCGGTCGCCTACGTGGAGGCGACCAACTTCACCATCGATGGCGCCGATGGCTATGACGGCTACTCCCAAAGCACCAACCCGGCGCTGTGGGACTGTTACGACGAGGCCAGCAAGAGCGCCTGCGATCGGGACAGCGAGACCCAGTGGGGCAAGGTCTGGCACACCCAGTACGACCGCCTCGACAAGATGGCCGAGCTGTTCCCGGGCCGGGTCCAGCAGCAACTCGGTGCCAACACTGACCTGATGATCCGCTTCCTGAAAGAGCCGGGGCTCTAAGTACTGAACTGATGATCTGCATCTTCCCTGAAAGAGCCTGGGCTCTGAGGACCGGATTGATGATCTTCTTCGTCAAGGAGCCAGGGCACTGATCCGGCGATAACGGCGGCAGGCGTGCCCTGCAGAGAGATTGACGCCCTTTTCGCCACGGGAAGCCATAAAATGCGGGCAGGTGCCAAACCTGCCCTTTTTTATGGATTTTTGTTGCAGCCATTGCCTCATTTTTTAAATCTGATACAAACGGATAACTTGGCGGTTGAATGGAGCGACCGCCACCTTAGTCAGAGAGAACCCTATGCAGCCGTTTTTTGCCCAGCGCTTCGAGAAGGTCGAGCCTTCCTTTATCCGTGAAATCCTGAAAGTCGCCACCAATCCGGAGATCATCTCCTTCGCCGGCGGCCTGCCCAATCCCCATCTGTTCCCGGTCAAGGCCATCGATCAGGCCTGCCAGGACGTGCTGCGCGAGCAGGGTGCCGCGGCCTTGCAATACGCCACCACCGAGGGCTTCGCCCCGCTGCGCCAGTACATTGCCGATCGCTACCTGAGCCGTCACGGCATGAGCGTCAATCCCGATAACATCCTGATCACCAGCGGCTCCCAGCAGGCACTGGATCTGCTGGCCAAGGTGCTGGTCAACGAAGGGCAGGATCTCATCATCGAAGAGCCGGGCTATCTCGGCGCCATCCAGGCGTTTTCCGTCTATCAACCGAACTTCAGGCCCATCACCCTGGGGGAAGAGGGGCTGGATCTGGCCGCGCTGGATGCGCTGCTGGAGCAGGGCTCGAACGCCAAGCTGCTGTACGGGGTGCCGAACTTCCAGAACCCGAGCGGTGTCTCCTACAGCCGCGCCAACCGCGAAGCGCTGGCTGAGCGGCTGGTGCGCCACGAGCTGCTGATGATCGAAGACGACCCCTATGGCGAGCTGCGCTTCGAGGGGGAACACCTGCCCCCCATCGCCAAGCTGGCGCCGAGCAATACGGTACTGCTCGGCTCCTTCTCCAAGACGGTGGTGCCCGCCTTCCGTCTCGGCTGGATGCTGGTGCCGGACTGGCTGCGCAAGAAGGTTACCATCGCCAAGCAGGCGACTGACCTGCACAGCAACGCCTTCAGCCAGCAGGTGCTGCACCGTTTCCTGACCGACCATTCGCTGGATGCCCACCTCGAGAAGATCAAGGAGGTCTATGGCCGCCAGCGCGCCGCCATGGAAGCCGCCCTGACACGTCACTGCCCGCCAGGCGTGAGCTACACCCGGCCACAAGGGGGCATGTTCCTCTGGCTGACCCTGCCTTCGAGCGTCAGCGCCATGGCGCTGTTCGACGAGGCGATCAAGGAGAAGGTGGCCTTCGTCCCTGGTGCACCCTTCTACGTTCGCCCTGAAATACAGAATACCCTGCGTCTGAGTTTCTCCTGCGTAGACGAAGCCACTACAGAAGAGGGCATCAAGCGCCTCTGCCGCGCCCTGGCCCACATGCTATAAGTACCCCCTGAATGAAAAAAACCAGCGACGATCGTCGCTGGTTTTTTTATGGCGCCATGGAAAGGGCACTCAGCCTGTCAGCTGCTTGGTAAACTCCGCCATCGGCACTGGCCTGCCATAGAGGTAGCCTTGCTGGAAGGCCACATTGCGCGCCCTCAAGTAAACGGCCTGCACCTCGGTCTCCACCCCTTCCGCCACCAGTTGCAGGCCGAGCCGGGTCGCCAGGTCGATGACGTTCTCGACGATGTGGCTGGAGAGCGCATCCGAGCCGATCATGCCGACGAAGCTCTTGTCTATCTTCAGAAAATCGACCTGGAAGGCTTGCAGGTAGGCGAGACTGGAGTGGCCGGTGCCGAAATCGTCGATGGCGATGAAGACCCCCAGCGCATGCAACTCGGCGAACAGTCGATCTGTGGTCTCGTCCGCGACGATCAGCTCCCGCTCGGTCAGCTCAAGCACCAGCTTGATAGGGTTCGCCTCGAACGCCTCGATGAAATCGCGGCAATCCTCCACCAGACTGAGGTCGTGGCAATGGCGGGCACAGATGTTGAACGCGAAATGAAACCCGGCCGGCAGTTCATGGGCCCGGCCGGCGAACTGGGCGCGCACTTGCCTCATCAGCGAACGGGTCATGGGCACGATGAGCCCACTGTCCTCCGCCATGGGGATGAAGCGATCCGGCGAGATCATGCCCTGCTGGGGATGCTGCCAGCGCATCAGCACCTCGCAACCGCTCCAGTGGGCGTCTTCTCCTGCCACCACGGGTTGCAGATAGGGGATGAACTCCTGATGGTCCAGCGCCCGCCTCAGTTCCTGCTCCGGGGAGGTGGAGCGCCCCGTCAGCCAGAAGGCGCCGCCCCCGAACAGCAAGCTCAGCAAGGGATAGAGGATGAGGCTGACCTTGGAGTAGTCCCACAGATGGGCACCATAATCGCGGTTCGAGATGCTGGTCACCACCTTGAAGGGATACTTCTCTGACGCCTGTTCCAGATAGCCAGGGGTGTCGGGGGCAAGCAGCTGATCCGTGAGTCGACTGTCCCGCAACAACATCTGCGGGCCCACCACCAGCCCGAGCGGCGAGTCGCGGCTCATCATGTCCAGGATGTTGAGCAGATAGTAGCCATCCACCCCCACCAGCACGGCGTATTTCCCCACCTCCTGGCGGTAGACGATGAGCGGCCTGTTCGGCGTCACCGGGTTGCCCCTCATCAGGTCGAGCTTGCCCCCGACGTAGTTGTCGAGATCGATCTCCCCCTTGACGGGGCCGTAGAGGGAGGTGCAGTAGATGCGCTCCCCCTCGGTCAGGCCGACGCTGCGCACGTCCGGCACCGTCGCCACCTGATCCCGCAGCCCCTGCACCACCTCGAGACAGGGCTTGCCGACGCTCCCCATCACCGCCGAGGCGGCCAGCTCGGCATTGTCCAGGGTACGCTCGAACATGTGTTTCGCATGCAGCAAATGCTGCTCCGCCTCCTGCCTCACCCCGGTCATGGTCTGCCAAATGGTGACAACAATACCAAGCACCATGGGCAAGAGGCCTGCCAGCAGGGAGAAAACCAGGCGACGTTGGTATTGGCGCGCCTTCAGACGATGAAACGGCATAATTCTCCACGACTCCAGCGGTGAAAAAGCAAACAATTTTACAGCTTGTCGCCGGCTTGGCAAGTAATGAGGGACTCAAAAGCTCGCCAGGAATTCATCGTCCCCCTTAAAACAGGCCTCCAACACATATCTTTATCGACAGGCTGCCAAGGGGGCATCTGCGTCACCGGATCTGGCTCCAATGTCGGGGCCAGTCCGAATGACAAAACAATAATACCCGCAAAAACAACCGCTTGTTCATCTGCGTCCGGCCCTCTAGAGTAGAGTCAACGGCATCGGGGAGGCAGCACATGAAGATACTGATCACGGGGGGGACCGGATTCATCGGCCGTCGTCTGGTGGCCCATCTCAAGGTACAGCACGAAGTGATGGTGCTGACCCGTCAGGGCAGCCGGGCCTACGATCTGCTCGGCCACGACGTCAAGCTGCTCGATAACCTGGACCGGCTGGACGATCTCAATGACGTGGACATCGTCATCAATCTGGCTGGCGAACCCATCGCGGCCGGGCGCTGGAGCGAACCCCGCAAGCAGTTGCTGTGCAACAGTCGCTGGCTGCTGACCGAACAGCTGGTCGACCTTATCAAGCTATCGAGCAGCCCGCCCCGCCTGTTGCTCAATGCCTCCGCCATCGGCTGGTACGGCCGCCAGGGGGATGAGCCGCTGGACGAGCGGTGCAATCATCCCCATGACGAATTCACTCACCGGCTCTGCCAGCAGTGGGAGCAGCTGGCGCTGCAGGCCAGGAGCCCGCAGACCCGGGTCTGCATCCTGCGCATCGGGCTGGTGCTCGGCCAAGATGGCGGCGCCCTGCCCAAGCTGCTGCCCCCCTATCGCCTCGGCCTCGGCGGCCCCATGGGCTCGGGCCGCCAGGTGATGAGCTGGATCCACATTCAGGATCTGGTGCGCGCCATGCTGTTCCTGCTGGAGCACGAGGAGTGCAACGGCATCTTCAATGGCACGGCCCCCCAACCGGTCGACAACAACACCTTCAGCCAGAGTCTGGCTCGCAGCCTGCGCCGCCCCCACCTGCTCTGCGTGCCGGCCGGGGCGCTGCGCCTGCTGATGGGAGAGTCGGCGGATCTGCTGCTCACCGGCCAGCATGTGCTGCCCGCCCGCCTGCAACAGGCGGGCTTCCATTTCACCTATCCCGAGCTGCCCCTGGCCCTCGACGACCTGCTGCACACCCCGCGCTGAGCGCCCATAAAAAATCCCGGCCAAGGCCGGGATCGTCTGATTTTCGCAAACAGGCAAGCCGTAGGCTCGATGACACCACTTGGTGGCTAATCGAACCTACAGCAGCCCCTGCCCCAGCCCTCTGAGTCGGTCGCTCAGGGTGCCCGCCAGCAATTGACGGCGCATGCCCTGGCCGGCCAGGGTCACCAGCAGGGCCCCCAGCAGCGGCAAGCCAGCCCAGATGGCCCAGTGGAACTGCCACTGCCCATCGAACCACCACCACTGCAGGCCAAAGGAGCAGAGCTCCACCACCATGGCGGCGCACAGCCCCGCCAGCGCGCCGCTCGTTACCAGCTCCCAGCGCAGCATCTTCTCCAGCAGTTTGCTGCCGGCCCCCAGGGTGCGCATCAACAGCAGCTCCCGGCGCCGGGCGGACATGCTGGCCTGGGTCTGGGTCAGCAGCACCAGCAGGGCGGCCACGGTCACCAGCCCCAGCATCAACCCCAGCGCCCGGCTCACCTGATCGGAGACAACGGTGAGCCTGGCGATCAGATCCTCAACATCGATGAGGCTGACGGTCGGGTGGCGGCGGATCAGCTCCACTTCTGCGCTGCGTCCCTCGGCGGGCAGACGATAGCTGCCGAGCCAGGTCTGGGAGAAGGGCGCCAGCACGTCGGCGGAGAAGATCATGTAGAAGTTGGGTCTCATGTTGTCCCACTTGATGGACCTCAGGCTGGTCACCCTGGCCTCGAAGCTGCGCCCCTCTATGGTGAAGCGCAGGGCGTCGCCTAGGGCGATGCCCAGCTGGCCGGCCAGCACCTCGTCGACGGAGACCTCCCCCTTGCCGCCGAGCCATTGGCCCGAGGTGACCTGATTGTCGGGTGGCAGGGTCGCAGTAGTGGTGAAGTTGAGCTCGCGGTTCACCCCCTCCCGCGCCGCATCCTCACCCACCGCCTGACCGGCGATCCGGGTCAAGCGCCCCCGCACCATGGGGTAGAAGTCCGAGGTGATGGCGCCGGCACCCTGCAGATCAGCCAGGATCCCGTCCCGCTCATCGTCGGCCACATTGACCAGGAAGCGATTGGGGGCATCCGCAGGCAGGCGGGCAGAAAAATCATCCAGCAGATCGACCCGCGCCGCCCACAGCAGGCCGAACAGCATCAGCGCCAGGGCGAAACCCGCCAGCTGGAACAGGCCGCTGCCCCGCTCCCGGGAGAGGTGGCTGATGGCGAGGCGCAGGGCGTGGGGCCCATTGAGCCGGCTGCCAAGGCGCAGCAATCCGGAGGCGAGCAGCGCCAGCAGCGCCATCAACAGCCCCATGCCACCGATGAGGCCGAGCGCCAGCCTGGCATCGGCGGTGAAGCCCCACACCAGGGCAAACAGGCCGAGCAGCCCGACGGGTAGCGCCAGCCAGGGCGGTATCCCCGCTTCCAGCTCACGGCGCAGCACCCGCAGTGGCGGCACCCTGAGCAGGCGCAGGAAGGGCACGAAGGCCAGCAACAGAGTGATAAAGAAGGCGACCGAGATGCCGAGGACGAACGGCCGCCAGGAGGGAGGCGGCAGATCGCTGGGCAGCAGATCCCCCAGCAGTTGCAGCGTCAGCCACTGCATGGCGCTTCCCGCCACCAGGCCGATCAGGGCTCCTATCAGGGTCAGGGAGGCGAGCAGTGTGCCCATCAGCTGCCAGAGGGTGCGCCGCGACGCGCCCAGCGTCTTCAGCAGGGCCACCATGTTGGTCTGGCGCTCGGCGAAGTGGCGCACCGCTATGCCCATGGCCAGGGCCCCGAGCAGCACCCCCGCCAGGGAGGCCAGGCGGAAGAAGCGCTCGGCATTGGCGAGGGACTTGCCCACCTGGGAGCCCTGATCGTCCGGCTTGAGCAGCTTCTGCCCGGCCTTCAGCTTGGGTTTGAGCCAGCGCTCATACTCGGCTATCTGCTCGCGAGAGCCCTTGAGCAGGTAGCGCCACTGCTGACGACTGCCCGGCAACAGCGCGCCGGTCGCCTCGACATCGGCGCTGTGGATCAGCGCCCGCGGCGCCATCTGGAAGGGGCTGAAGCCCTGATCCGGCTCCTGGCCCAGCTCACCCGCCACGGTCAATTTGGTATTGCCGACTTCCAGTTCGTCCCCCGGCTTGGCGCCGAGCAGCTTCATCACCCGATCGGAGAGCCAGATCTCGCCGGGAGCCGGTGCCCGCTGCGGCATCAACTCCAGCTTGCCGTAGAAGGGGAAGTCGCTCGGCACGGCGCGGATGGAGGCCAGTTGCAGCCCATCGCCGTGAAACAGCATGCTGTTGAAGCTGACCGTGGTCTGGACCGCGAGGCCCGCCTCTGCCGCCTGTTTGAGCCAGGCCTCCGGTGCCGGGGTCGCGGATCGCAGCACCCGGTCGGCGCCGATGAAGTCACGGCCGGACGCCTTGAGCCCTGCATCCAGCCTGTCCGCCACCAGCGCCACGCTCAGCACGCAGGCCACGCTCAGGGCCAGCGCCAGCACAAACCAGCGCAGCTCACCGTTGAAACCTTCCCGCTTCAGCAGCTTGAATCCCAGTCGCCACTGACTCATGGCAGCTCCCTGACGCGGGGGGCCAAGACAACGTCGGATGCCGGCGCATCCGCTTCCAGTCGCCCCGCCGCCATCACCACTTGCCGCTGGCAGCGCTGGGCCAGTTCATGATCATGGGTCACCACCACCAGGGTAGTGTTATGTTCTCTGTTCAAGCGAAACAGCAGTTCGATCACCGTCTCCCCTGTCTTGCTGTCGAGGTTGCCGGTCGGCTCGTCCGCCAGCAGCAGGCTGGGGCGAGTCATGAAGGCCCGGGCGATGGCGACCCGCTGCTGCTCGCCGCCGGAGAGGCGCGGCGGCAGATGGTGCAACCGCTCACTCAGCCCCACCTCGGCCAACAGCTCGCGGGCCCTGGGTTCACAGTCGGTTTCACCGCGCAGCTCGGCCGGCAACATGACGTTCTCCAAGGCGCTCAAGGTCGGCAGCAACAGGAAGGACTGGAACACGAAACCCACCTGTTCGGCCCGCAGCCTGGCTCGCCCCTCCTCGTCCAGCCGGGTCAGGGACTGACCGAGGATCTCGATGTCGCCGCTGCTCGGCAAGTCCAGCCCGGCCAGCAGGCCAAGCAGGGTCGACTTGCCGGAGCCGGAGGCACCGACCAGGGCCAGCGTCTCGCCGGTATTGACTTGCAGGTTTATCCCTTCAAGGATGGTGAGGCTTTCCTGGCCGAGACGGACGGTTTTGCCAAGCCCTCTGACGGTGATGATGGGGGTCGAACTCATGATGCGTTTCCTGTTTCCCTTGGCCCTAAATGACAATACATAATGTTTCCTGGTTACCCAGGCCTTTACTGACAATTAATGATGGGAGTTGAATCCATGGCGCGTTTTCTGTTCGCCTTAAGTTGCCTGTGTTGCTGGGTGTCGTCCGTGCAGGCCCAGACCCTGCTGGTGCTGGGGGACAGCCTGAGTGCCGGCTACCAGATGCAGGCCGAGCAGAGCTGGCCTGCCCTGCTCGATCAGAAATGGCAGCAGCAGGGGGGTACCCACAGGCTCATCAACGCCAGCATCAGCGGTGAGACGACCCAGGGCGGACTGGCTCGCCTGCCCACCCTGCTCGAGGAGCACAAACCGGACTGGGTGTTGATCGAACTGGGGGCCAACGATGGCCTGCGCGGCTTCGCCCCCGCCATCACCCGGGCCAACCTGGCCAAGATGGTGGCGCTGACCAAGGCCAGCAAGGCGAAGACGGTGCTGACCCAGATCCAGTTGCCCCGCAACTATGGCGCTCGCTACCTGCAGCAGTTCGAGCAGATCTTCCCGGATCTCGCCAAGGCCAACGAACTGCCGCTGATGCCTTTCTTTCTGGATGATATTGCGCTGCGCCCTGAACTCATGATGAACGATGGGCTTCACCCGACGGCCGCGGCCCAGCCACAGATCCGCGACCGGGTCGCCAGCTTTATCGAGCCCCTCTTGACCCAGTGACCCCAAGGGGCGAACGCTGGCTCCAACCCACCAAAACGAACGCACCCGCCAAGGCGGGTGCGTTGCTATCTGTCTTTGCCAGATCCAGAGCCTCAGGTTCTGACCCATGCATTCTTGAATCCCCTGCCAGCAGGCCAGTTCGACTGTAAGTCGGCTATGACCGGCTGAGTCGGGTTCACACCCCCAGGATCTGACGCATGCGCTCCTGGGTCACCCCGACCAGCAGATCGGGCTGGAACTTGGAGATGAAGCGATCACATCCCACCTTCTTGACCATGGCCTCGTTGAAGTTGCCGCTGAGCGACGTGTTTAGGGTGATGAAGAGATCGGACATGCGCGGATCGCTGCGCACCTCATGGGTGAGCCGGTAGCCATCCATCTCGGGCATCTCGGCATCGGTGATCATCAGCATGATCTCGTCGGTCACCTTCTTGCCCGCATCGCACCACCCCTTGAGCAGCTTGAGCGCCTGCAGCCCATCCTGACACTCGATGACCTCGAGCCCGAGCTGGGCGAGCGTCTCCCGCACCTGATTGCGCGCCGTGCTGGAGTCGTCGACGATCAGCACCCGGCGACCCTGCATCTGGGGCAGGATGTCCTTGTCCAGCACCTCGGCCGAGATGCGGATGTCATAGGTGATGATCTCGGCAAGCACCTTCTCCACGTCGATGATCTCGACGATCTGATCGACACCTCCCTCGGGGATCCGGGTGATGGCGGTCAGGTAGTTGGAGCGGCCGGCCGAGCGGGGGGGCGGCAGTATGTCCTTCCAGGTCATGTTGACGATGTGGGCCACCTGACCCACCAGGAAGCCCTGAATGGTGCGGTTGTACTCGGTGATGATGAGGTTGGATTCGTTGTCGACC
The DNA here is from genome assembly GCF_022549315.1 of Aeromonas sp. MR16. Classification (NCBI taxonomy): domain Bacteria; kingdom Pseudomonadati; phylum Pseudomonadota; class Gammaproteobacteria; order Aeromonadales; family Aeromonadaceae; genus Aeromonas; species Aeromonas sp. MR16. Next base: position 28,174 of record NZ_JAKZFK010000039.1, read on the forward strand.
GCCATGGGGCGCATGCCGATGGCGCCGCGCAAGTTGATGACGGGAATGGAGACGCCGCGGATGTTCGCCACCCCGCTGATGTTGTGATGGGAGCCCGGCATCTTGTTGAGATGAGGCAGCTTCACCACCTCCCGCACCTTGAACACATTGATCGCAAACAGCTGCCGGGATCCCAACCGGAACATCAGCAACTCCAGGCGATTCTCCCCCACCAGCTGGGTACGTTGATCCACCGAATCCAATATGCTCGCCATATAACGCCCTTACGTCCGTTTCCCGAGTGCCGCCACCGTAGCACGGCGTCGACATACCAATCAGACCCGCATTCCCCCGCCATAGGCGCAACGCAAGTCCCTATAGAAATAATGAAAAGGGTCGAGGAAAGATAGGATCTTGACCGCGGGGCGTGATCCTCGCCCCATAGCCGCCGCATAGAGCGGGAAACCCGATCGCCATCGGCCCGACAAGAGGGTTATCGACCAGGAGGGGACAATGCTGAGCTGGGGATTGGTCTGAGGTTCCAAAAGCGCGAGCTTATGCTGCGCCCATAAAAAAACCGGCCGCAAAGCGGCCGGTCAAAAAAATACAGTAGGCAGTCAGGGAATGACTTAGAAGTGGTACTGCATGGCCACGCCAACGACGTCGTCGGTGTTCTGACCGAACTCGTTGTAACCATCAGTATCGCCACCGCTCAGCAGGTTGGCCTTGTAATCAACGTAAACGTCGAAGTTTTCGTTGATGTTGTACCAGGCACCGATAGAGACGTATTCGGTCAGGGTGTCGTCGAAGGTCTCACCCTTCACGTCCAGGCGGTTATACGCCAGGGACGGCTTCCATTGACCCCAAGTGTACTGAACCACGGCTTCGTAACCGTTGCTCTCGTCGGCGTAGCCGTCGTTGCCAGCCTGGTTCACATAGACGTGGTCTTCGCCATAGGCGTAGGTCGCGGCAGCGTACAGGTTGTTGGCGTTGTACTTGATACCAACGGCGGTCAGCTTCGCATCGCCGTCACCACCGAAGTTGGAATTGGCGCTCTGGTCGGCAGTCTTGCCAGCCTGGTTATAGGCCAGACCCAGGCTGATACCCATGTCGAAGTTGTAGTTGGCAGACAGGGCATAACCTTCGGCGGAACCCTTGGTCCAGCTGGAGGCGCTCTCGTTCTGAGCTTCGTTTTCGCCAGTGAACTGAGCACCCAGCACCAGGCCGTCGAAGGTGTAGAGGTACTGAGCCAGGCCGTTGGTACGACCGGTACCGAAGACTTCGGTACCCTTGCCCAGGCCATCGCCGCCCCACTCTGGCAGAACGTCGGTGTAATCGTTAACGGCCTTGGCAATCAGACCGTCCTGACGACCGTAGCTGAAGGCGCCGAAACGATCGTTCTTCACGCCAACATAGGCGTAACGCAGTTCGTTATCGGAGCTGTTGGTCGGCACGTTGTACTGAACAAAACCGTTAGCAACGGTTTCGTTGTTGATGCGGGTTTCGCCAGCGATATTCAGACGCAGGTAGCTCTGGTCGCCGTTTTCGCTGTCGTTGTCACTACCGTAGTACATACCTTGAACACGGCCACCGATGTCCAGCTTGGTACCGTCTTGGTTGTATACGGTAGAAGCCTGGGCAGCACCTGCCAGCAGCAGGCTGGAGATGGCCATAGTCAATGCTGTCTTTTTCATTGTTCGTTCCTCTGGTGTAAACACTAATCAGACCTGCAGACCTGTGCTCGGTCATTATGATCGGGTCTATGTTCCGATGACCTAGGGTAGATCCCCGAACCTTGACAGGAACTGAAGCGGTTGGTGATTAGTTCGAAAAAGCGGGTTCCAATCAGATATCAGCGACATAAAATGTCGCTGACATTGACAAGTGCAGCCCATTTAAACAAGGAGAATGGATTTATTGCAGATTAATAAACCAGTTAAAGGGAAAGATGCAGATGATGATATTGACACATGCATCATTAAAGCCCAAGCATGAACATATCGGCACTGCGAGAACGACGCCAGCCCCGACATGGCGCAGGCCCGGCCTGACAGCCGGGCGGGCGGGTATTCAGGCCGGTGTCCATTCCTGCATGACGCGCAGCAAGTCTTTCCAACTGAGGATGCCGACCAGAGCGCCGTTCTCCAGTACCGGCAGGCAGGAGACATGCTGCGCCAACATCATGCTGGCCGCCTCTTGCAGTGGTCTGTCCGGGGCTATGGTGACGGGCTGGCGACTCATGATCTGGTGGGCGCGCCGGTTGAGGGTCTCGGTATCACGGTTCATCTGCGCCTCGGTGCCGAGATAGGGGCTGAGGGCACGCAGCAGATCCCTGTCCGAGATGACGCCGACCAGTGCATCCTCTTCCAGTACCAGCAGGTGACGAAAGTGGGCCTGCTCGAAGATCTCCTTGATGACATTGAGCCTGTCATCCATGGAAACGGTCGCAACCCGGGTCGTCATGATCTCTTTAATCAGCATGGCAGCCTCCTGTCCCCTGACAGATGTCTCTGTTATGGCACGTTTTTCTTGCCGCAGCCAGCCAGGCCCCCCAGCCTAAAGTGCAAATCTGCGCCATTTCACGTAAGATCCGCGCCAGTTTCTCTCCTTCCATTGAGCCAAGCAGATCCATCCATGATAGTTGCCAGTCAAATCGAACTGATCCGCGGCGGCCGCACGCTGCTGGACAACGCCTCCTGCACCATACATCCCGGCCACAAGGTGGGTCTGGTAGGCAAGAACGGCTGTGGCAAGTCCACCTTCTTTGCGCTGGTGCGGGGCGAGTTGGCCATCGACAACGGCAGCTTCAGCCTGCCCGCCGGCTGGCAGATAGCCGGCGTCGCCCAGGAGACCCCGGCGCTGGACTGCTCAGCGCTCGATTATGTGATCGACGGCGACAAGGAATTCCGCGCCCTGGAGGCCCAGCTCGCGAAGGCCGAGCAGGATGACAATGGCCTGCTGGTGGCCGAGCTGCACGGCAAACTCGACACCATAGGTGCCTACAGCATCCGCTCCCGCGCCGCCGAGCTGCTGCATGGCCTCGGCTTTAGCGACGATCAGCTTGGCTCGCCGGTGCGCAGTTTCTCCGGTGGCTGGCGCATGCGCCTCAACTTGGCCCAGGCGCTGCTGTGCCGCTCCGACCTGCTGCTGCTGGATGAGCCGACCAACCACCTGGATTTGGACGCCGTCATCTGGCTGGAGAAGTGGCTCAAGGGCTACCAGGGCACCCTCGTCCTTATTTCTCACGACCGCGACTTCCTCGATTCGGTCATCAACCGCATCATCCATATCGAGAACGGCAAGCTGAACGAATACACCGGCGGCTACTCCGATTTCGAACTGCAACGGGCCGAGCAGCTCGCCCAGCAGCAATCCATGTACGAGAAGCAGCAGCGGGAAATCTCCCACATGCATGCCTATGTTGACCGCTTCCGCTACAAGGCCTCCAAGGCCCGTCAGGCCCAGAGCCGCCTCAAGGCCATGGAGCGGATGGAGAAGCTGCTGCCGGCCCACGTTGACTCCGAGTTCAGCTTCGAATTCCGCGAGCCGTCGGCCCTGCCGACCCCGCTCATCGCCATGGAGAACCTGTGCGCCGGTTACGGCGACAAGGTGATCCTGGAGAAGATCAAACTCAACCTGGTACCGGGTTCGCGTATCGGCCTGCTGGGGCGCAACGGCGCCGGCAAGTCCACCTTCATCAAGATGCTGTCGGGTTCCAACCCGCCGCTGTCGGGCAAGCTGGAGGTGAGCGCCGGGGTCAGTATCGGCTACTTCGCCCAGCACCAGCTCGAGACCCTGCGTCTCGATGACACCCCCCTCGACCACCTGGTCCGCCTCGCACCGGACAAGACAGAGCAGGAGCTGCGCAACTACCTCGGCAGCTTCGGCTTCCACGGCGACAAGGCGCTGGACAAGGTCGCCCCCTTCTCCGGCGGCGAGAAGGCGCGGCTGGTGCTGGCCCTGGTCACCTGGCAAAAGCCGAACCTGCTGCTGCTCGATGAACCGACCAACCACCTGGATCTGGAGATGCGCCACGCCCTGACCATGGCGCTGCAAGGCTTCGAGGGTGCCATGGTGGTGGTCTCCCACGACCGTCACCTGCTGCGCACCACCACCGATGACTTCTATCTGGTGCACGGCGGCCGGGTCGAGCCGTTCGACGGCGATCTGGACGACTACCACAAGTGGCTCGGCGAGCAGGAGAAAGAGGCGAACGCCAAGCCAAGCGATGGCCCAGTGGCCGCCAACTCCGCGGTGGCCCGCAAGGATCAGAAGCGGCGCGAGGCGGAATTCCGCCAGCAGACCCGGCCCCTGCGCCAGAAGCTCGAGAAGCTCGAGGCCAGCATGGAGAAGCTGCAGACCCGGCTCGCCGAGGTGGAAGAGCAGCTGGCCGACCCCGCCATCTACGAAGAGAGCGCTAAAACCAAGCTCTCCGAACTGCTCAAATCCCAGGGCCCTATAAAGGAAGAGCTGGAAGGGGTCGAGCTGGAGTGGATGAGCCTCAGCGAGGAACTGGAAACCCGGGAGCAGACCTTCTTTGCGTGATGAACTCTCGATGACCGCCGAGCGGGTGGCCAGCCATGAACTGCCCAATCCGGTCGATTTCTGGCACTGGAGCAGCAAACGCTATGCCGAGCGCAGCCAGGACTGGCTCGAGGTGCAGACGCTCGGCGGCAACGTCAATCTGGCCCTGCTGCTGCACCGGCTGGATCAGGATGGCATCCTGGTCGAGCTCGCCGATCTGCAACCGGCGCTGGTGCAGACCGAGGTGGTGCTGACCCCCTGGCGGGCCCTGCGCCAGAACGCCAAGGCACGCCTGGATGAAGCCGAGTACCAGTCCATGCTGGCTCACGAACTGGAGCTGGAACGGTTGCAGCAGGGGGTCCTGTTGCAGACCCTGCGCGGCCTCAGCCTGGTGCGGGGCAACAGCCACAACTTGTTGAACTACCTATCGTTATTGGGAGCCCTTCAGGGCTCCCTCAGAGACCTAATATGCTGAGTTATCGCCACGCTTTTCACGCCGGCAACCACGCCGACGTGCTCAAACACGCCGTTCAGGCCCTGATCATCGAGTCCCTCAAGAAGAAGGAGAAACCCTTCATCGTGCTGGACACCCATGCCGGTGGCGGTCTCTACGACCTGCGCGGCGACTGGTCCCAGAAGAAGGCGGAGTACGCCGACGGCATAGGCCGGCTGTGGGACGAGCGGGCCCAGTGGTCCGCCATGGCGCCCTATCTTGGCGTGATCGAAGAGATGAATAGCGATGGTCAGCTGCACTACTACCCGGGTTCCCCCGAGCTGTCGCGCCGTCTCGCCCGCGAGCAGGACAAGCTGGCCCTGATGGAGCTGCACAACAACGAGGTGGAGGACCTGCGCGCCAACATGGGCTATGACCCCCGCGTCGCCGTGCACCACCGTGACGGCTTCGAGGGGCTGATCGCCCTGCTGCCCCCCACCCCGCGCCGGGGACTGGTGCTCATCGACCCCCCCTATGAGCTGAAGGAAGACTACTTCGCCGTGGTCGATACCCTGAAAAAGGCACAGAAGCGCTGGGCCACCGGCATCTATGCCCTCTGGTATCCCATTCTGGGGCAGGAGGCGGACAAGTCCCGCGACATGCTCAAAGCGATCAAGCGGGAAAACTTCGGTAACGTCTTGGTGGCCGAGCTGGAAGTGGCCGGTCAGACCGCCGACTGGGGCATGAACGGCTCAGGCATGCTGATCGTCAGCCCCCCCTGGATGCTGGCCGAACAGATCGAGGCCTTCCTCAAACCCCTGTGCGCCAAGCTGGCTCAGGGCGCGGGTGCCCATTACAGGGTGGAGTGGCTCAACAAGGCAGCCGACTGAGCCCTCACCGACCGAATGACAAAGCCCCGAAAGGGGCTTTTCTCTGTCTGCCGTTGCCGGGATGACGCCTCAGACCCAGACCGGCAGATCTCGCCAGAGCGCCAGCACAAGCAAGGCCAGCAGGGCCAAGGGCGGGAACAGACAGAGCAGCACGCACAGAACGGTGATAAGCACAGGATGGCGGCTCTTGCGCCGCGCCAGTCGCCAGGCCACCACGCCGGCGACGATCATCAGCAGCAGGGCGAACAGCACAAACAGGTTGGCATTGAGGGTCATGAAAGCTCCTTTTTCATGGCAAAAGGCACACTCTAGCGCCGTTATGGTCCCATGCAAGTCCCCAACCTGGTGGCTTCTCCCCCGGTCGATAGGCATTTTCTATTTAGTCAATAGATGAGAATGGTTTTCATTTGATGTAATTCCGGGTGATACTGCACTCATCGCCAGAGGAGACACCATCATGAAAAAGACCATCAGCTTCGCCGTTCTGCACTTCAGTGTTGCCTTCACAGTGGCTTACCTGCTGACCGGTGAACTGCTCACCGCCAGCCTGATCGCCCTGATAGAGCCTGCCGTCAACACCGTCGCCTTCTACTTTCATGATCTGGGCTGGCACAAGTTCAAACCCGAGCACAGCCTGCAGGCCAAGACCAGCAGCTTCGCCCTGGTGCACTTCTCCGTCGCGTTCGGCGTCGCCTACCTGCTGAGTGGCGAGCTGCTCACCGGCGGCGTGATGGCGTTGATCGAGCCTGCCATCAACACCGTGGTCTTCTTCTTCCACGAGCGGCTGTGGCGCGCCCGCCAGCAACTGGCACTGGCCTGAGCAACCGTACTTCAGCCATGCCGTTGCAACACTTGTTTGCCAAAGGATGCTGTGTAGTGGTCAACTAAATCCGGACACTTGGTTAGGCCGAGCCTCGGCTTTTGCTGGCGGTATCCCGTCATTGTGTTGATGTGGACGGCGCCAGTTGTAGTAATCCATCAGGTAGTAACTGATATCCCGTTTCGCCTCCCGCAGGCTCATGTATCCCGTTACCGGGAGCCACTCTGACTTCAGGCTTCTGAACAACCGCTCCATCGGGGCGTTATCCCAGCAGTTGCCACGCCGACTCATGCTCTGGGTCATGCGATAGCGCCACAGTCGTTGCCGAAATGCCCGACTGCCGTATTGGCTGCCCTGGTCAGAGTGAAACAGCACACCAGAGGGGCAACCTCGTTGCTGATAGGCCATCTCCAGCGCTTTGATTGCCAATTCTGCATCAGGCTTGTCAGACATCGCCCAGCCAACGACCCGGCGGGTATGGAGGTCAAGAACCACTGCCAGGTAATTCCAACAACCTCCGACCCAGACGTAGGTAATATCGCCACACCACACCTGATTGGGTTGCGGAGCATCAAATTCGCGGGCCAGCAGATTGGGAATATCCGGTCGTTCAGATTGGGCGGCCTTATAACGGTGTGCGCCCGGCTGCTTGGATGCCAGCCCGCCTTCCTTCATCAGGTTACGTACTTTGAA